>JBJESD010000141.1:75574-78681 GCA_051882595.1 Oscillospiraceae bacterium
GCAGGCTGAATTGCGGCGAAGATGGGCGGCAAATCGGGACGGCAATTCCCCTCGTCTGCTGTGTCACTGTGCACAGCGGCAGGCACAAAGCCCGACAGCCGAACGGGCTCGCACATCCGAGGGCTTCTCGCTGTCCCGAAAGCAGGAATTATTCGGAAGTACGAAACGGAGTTTTGATTTGTTATAATAGTTTCACATAATCTTGTTGTAAAAAAGTTTGAATTTGGGATATCTGCTACTTGAAAATTGACAGACCGTATGTTATAATATATAAGTATTAATATTGATAATTATGCTGATTGGAGGATATATTCATGGCAGATATACAAAAAATGTATGACCTGTGGCTGGAAAAGGCTGTTGCAGACCCCGACCTTAAGGTGGAGCTTAACAGCGTAGCTTCCGATGAGGAGGCTAAAAACGACCGTTTTTACCGCGACCTGGAGTTTGGAACAGGCGGTTTGCGCGGCGTTATCGGTGCAGGTACAAACAGAATGAACGTTTACACCGTTAACAAGGCTACTCAGGGACTTGCCGAGTACATTCTGACGGGCGGCGTTAAAAAGCGCGTTGCACTCTCCTACGACAGCCGCATAAAGTCCGACTACTTCGCAAAGAGCACCGCTTCGGTCCTTGCCGCAAACGGTATTGAGGTATATATCTACAAAGAGCTTATGCCGACCCCCATGCTTTCGTGGGCAGTAAGAGCGCTTGACTGCGGCGCGGGCGTTATGGTCACCGCTTCGCACAACCCTGCGAAGTACAACGGCTATAAGGTTTACGGCGCTGACGGCTGTCAGGTAACGCTGGAGGCGGCAGAGGCTATCCTCGGAAAAATCAACAACATCGACATCTTTGAGGGCGTAAAGACCACAGACTTTGACAAGGCTGTTTCGGACGGCATGATAAAGTACATTGATGACAGCGTTATCGACGCTTATATCGCTAAGGTCAAGGAGCAGGGTCTGCACACTGACCTCGTTGCCGAAAGCGGTCTTAAGGTGGTATATACTCCGCTCAACGGCACGGGCAACAAGCCTGTCCGCCGCGTTCTCGCAGAAATCGGCATAAAGAATGTGACGGTTGTTCCCGAGCAGGAGCTTCCCGACGGAAACTTCCCCACCTGTCCTTTCCCCAATCCCGAGATAAAAGAGGCGCTTCAGTACGGTCTTAACCTCTGTGATAAGGTGAAGCCCGACCTGCTGCTTGCCACCGACCCCGACTGTGACCGTGTAGGCATTGCTGTTCCCGACGGCGACCACTATGAGCTTTTCACCGGTAACGAGGTGGGCGCACTTCTTCTCGAGTATATCTGCAAGGAGCGTATCGCACTCGGTACAATGCCCGAAAACCCCGTTGCAGTCAAGACTATCGTTACAACGGATATCACAAAGGCTATCTGCGCAAAGTACGGCGTAGAGATCCGCGAGGTGCTTACCGGCTTCAAATTCATCGGCGAGCAGATAGGCTGGCTGGAGGAAAAGGGCGAGGACAATCGCTATATCTTCGGCTTTGAGGAGAGCTACGGCTATCTTGCAGGCAGCTATGTCCGCGATAAGGACGCTGTCGTTGCTTCCATGCTTATTTGCGAAATGGCGGCATTCTACCGCACAAAGGGCATCTCCCTTATCGAGGCGCGCAAGAGAATGTATGATGAGTACGGAGTATATTTCAACAAGCTGGAGAATTTCACCTGCGAGGGCGCTAGCGGTATGCAGCGCATGAAAGAGATAATGTCCGACCTCAGAACGAACGCTCCCAAGACTATCGGCGGAGTTGAGGTGCTTGCGGTTGCCGATTATGCGGCTTCCGAAAAGAAGTGCACCGCAACGGGCGCTGTTGAGAAGCTTACCCTGCCCAAGAGCGATGTTATCACATTCTATCTTGCGGATGACGCAAGCGTTATCATCAGACCCTCGGGCACAGAGCCTAAGATCAAGGTGTACTATACTACAAAGGGCGCTGACAAGGCAGCAGCAACGGAGCTTCAGAGCAGGCTTTCTGCCGACTTTACAAAAATCCTCGGATTTTAAGAAAATTTTTTAAAAACCTATTGCATTTTATTGAAAAGTATGATATAATCTTAACTTGTAATGATAATTTTTAAATATGGATTGAGGTGACATACATGAAGGAAGGAATCCATCCCGCATACGAAGCAGCTGTTATCAGATGTGCTTGCGGTAACGAGATCGAAACACGCTCCACAAAGGGTGATATCAGAGTAGAAATCTGCTCCAAGTGCCACCCCTTCTTCACAGGTAAGCAGAAGCTTGTTGACACAGGCGGACGTGTTGACAGATTTAAGAAGCGTTACAACATGGGCAAGTAATTATGATAGTGTAATTGCAGCATAACTAAAACTCACGCACTGTTTTTTGCGTGAGTTTTTGCGTTATAAAAGCGGTCAGCGACCGAAAGCGCACAGAGAGCCTAAGCGGCATTCGGCGGCATATGCACGGAGGTAACAATGGAGTACAAAACTATCGCGAAGCCCTGCGAAGCGCGGTTTATCGAGAAGAAGAGCGAGTTTATCGGATATCTCTGTCCCGTCACGACCGAGGAGCAGGCAACTGCTTTTATTGAGGAAGTACGCGCCATGCACCGAAAGGCTACGCATAACTGCTATGCCTATATCCTGCGCGAGAATAACACGGCGCGTCACTCGGATGACGGCGAGCCGGGCGGCACGGCAGGCGTGCCTATCTACGAGGTGCTGCGCAAGGAGGGTCTGACCGATATCTGCTGTGTGGTCACCAGATATTTCGGGGGTATTATGCTGGGCGCAGGCGGACTTGTCAGGGCATACACAAGGGCGGCAAAGGACGCGGCGGACGCGGCGCAGATAAAGTGCATGGCAGAAGCCCGAAAGCTTGTTGTTACGGTGGATTACGGCTTGTACGGCAGGCTTGCGCAGGTTTTTCTGGATAATGACGCGCGCATTGAAAACGAGGAGTTCGCCGACAACGTGAAGATAACTCTGCACGTTCGCGAGGAGAATGCCCGGAAGCTGAATGATAAATTGATCGATGTATGCAACGGAAATGTTAATGTTGAAACTGTACAAAAATTAAAAGGTACAGAATTAGAAGGCATGCTTTGTAAAC
>JBJESD010000142.1:0-26388 GCA_051882595.1 Oscillospiraceae bacterium
CGTCGACAATACTTGGCGGGCAACTGCCCGGGAAGATAGATAGGCGCCGACACTTATGCACCTTTAGCTCAGTTGGTAGAGCAACTGACTCTTAATCAGTGGGTCCTGGGTTCGAGTCCCTGAAGGTGTACCAAACAAGATTAAGGAATAGGTTATCTATTCCTTAATCTCATATGTGGCTCGTTGGTCAAGCGGTTAAGACACCGGCCTCTCACGCCGGTAACGGGGGTTCGATTCCCCCACGAGTCACCATTTTTATTTGTGCGAAACAATCATATTCGCGCCAATAGCTCAGTTGGTTAGAGCAACCGGCTCATAACCGGTCGGTCCGGGGTTCGAGTCCCTGTTGGCGCACCACCAATAGGGGTATAGTTCAGTTGGTAGAACGACGGTCTCCAAAACCGTATGTCGAGGGTTCAAGTCCTTCTGCCCCTGCCATTAAATCCGCTTAGAATGCAGTTCTAGGCGGTTTTTTGTTATATTGCATACTATCGTCATTATCTCCGATTTGGGTCACCTATTTCGTAGTCTGGCGTCAAAGTGCAAATGATAAGTCGATTACTACTATTGTGATATTTAGGATCAATATATCGCCCAAGTTTATCGCGCTTGATAATCGCCGATGATAGTGATATTAACCATCATCCGCTGTATCCTCTGCTAGTATTATGATGAGATATCTGCATCTCAAAGCTCCTATCAAGATTGTGTTTTCGTTATAGAAAAGGTCGGCACATTCCTGTGTGCCGACCTTTCGGTATATATTCAGAATAATTAGGCTTTTGTTGCTACTATCCATTTAAGAATATCCGCTGCATCCAGCGCATTGATTGCTCCGTCACCATTATAATCAGAAGCAGTAATGTTCAACTGCGATGTAATACCAACAGCATATTTCAAAATCAATGCAGCGTCCAGTGCATTGACAGTTCCGTCTCCATCTGCATCGCCGAGAATGTTTTCGCTGGCAGGAACACTGTTTGCAGTGAGAGCCTTCACCATTCCGGGATACTTTACGGTCGAGGTGCTGCGGTCGAATAACGCCATATCTCCGGTATCCCACCAAAAGCATTTTATACCGTTCTTTGCAGCACCGGTCACAAAATACTCTGCGTAAAGCTCACGCGATGATTCGTTTCCTTTGTAGTTAGCGCCAAATTCTCCAATGACTAACGGTGCACCCTGTTCCTTTGCAAATTGCCCCAGTCTGTTGAACATCCGGTCGAAATACTGCTTTTCGGCGTCGCTTCCCCACGTATCGGTCATTGTAGTCCATGTGGCGTCGTTGGCGGTAAATCCGGCAGGGTCGTAGTTGTGAGTCTGAATAATGAGATGATTTTCAACCTTGTCTATCGGAAGCACGAATCCTGCCAGCGCGTTTTCGGAGCAGCTTCCCGAGTATACCTGAACCATGAGATTACGCTCCGCGTTGTTGCCGCCGGTCGCCCTGACGGTGTCCACAAAAAGCTGATTGAAGTCGTTGATTGCCTTGTAGGCGTCGCTTTCCTTTGCGTCGGTCCAACTGTTTCGGCTGTCGAGCATCTCATTGAAACTCTCGAATATAAGCCTGCTATCGTATTCTCTGAAACGGACGGCAATGTTTTTCCAGAGCCGCGCATATTTTTTCGAGTTGCTCTTGTAGCACTCGGCTGAAGCCTCCAGCCAGCCGTCAGCTCCGCCGTCATGGTGGACATTAAGTACACAGTACATATCCTGCGAAATCACATAATCCACCACCTGTTGAACGCGGTCAAGCCATTCATCGTTGATGTTGCCGTTTTCATCGATATGTTCTGCCCAAGTGACAGGAACTCTCACAGAATTGAAGCCTGCGTTTTTCACAGCGGTGATAAGCTCTTTGGTGGTGACCGGGTTTCCCCACGCTGTTTCGTAGTTCTCCGGTTTCCCCTCGGTGTACAGTGCTATCCACTCGCCGCAGCTGTCCAGCGCATTTCCGAGGTTCCAGCCGACGGTGATGTTTTCTACCGCAGAAACGGCTGTTTCAAATGTGGGAGCGGCAGATACGGGCACAGTGGAAGCTGCCGTAATTGCAGAACAAATAAGCAGAGCAGCAGCTTTTTTAATAATTGTTTTCAGTTTCATAGCATATCCTTTCCGATGATATTATACTTCATATTGTAGCAGATTACGAAGCGAATGTCAAGAAATCAGACTATACCGGCAACTAATCCCAACAATTCCCCCTGCCGACACGCAGGGGGAGTTGATAAGGTGAGGTCATATGGATTTGTTCATCCAGACTCTCATTTCATTTTCGCCGCGGTTTGCCCATGTGTAGTATGGCACTGCCGTTGCTTCGCATGGAGATATCTGTTCCGGCTCGGTGCTGTAAAGCTCTTCGCAGTCCGAAATACGCTGTGCTTTCACTTTCAGCTTGAGTGTACTTTCCTCTGCTTCGCATATCACGGGAGCAGCGCCTGTGTCTATCCGAAGCTCTCTCACGCTGCCGTTGTCCACGCCCTCAAAGCAGTAAACCAGCGGTCCGCGCATAAGTGCGGTCATTCCTGCAAGCCTTGGTATTCTGCAGGAGGGTCTGACAAATTTCGGTGTTCCGTCCAGAACCAGCCTTATTTCTGCGTTGTTTTGGATATTGATATACACATAGCCGTCAACAGGTGCGTGTGAAACGGCGGAACCGTTCACCGTGATTGAGTATTGCTTGCTCCATGCAGGAATACGAATTGCCAGTCTGCCGCTTCCCGAAACGGTGTAGTTTACTGTCATATTGTACGGGTAGTCGGTGTCGCACTCGAGCTTCATGCCGTTGGAAAAGCGAACGCTTCCGGCTGCTAACATATTGCAGTACGCCGTATCGCAGCTTTCCCCATAGGCGTATTTTCCTATGGAGCCGATAAGCCTTGCGACATTAGGAGGGCAGCACGCGCAGGCATACCATCCGGGGCGCACGGGCAGAACATGAGCGTGCGTGCAGGCCTTTCCCGAGATTTCGGGATTTACCTCAAGCGGATTTACATAGAAGAAGCGCTTTCCGTCGAGCTGCATACCTGCAAGAACAGTGTTGTAGAACGCAAGCTCCATGATGTCGCCGTATTCGCCCTTGACCTCGTTTTCAAGCATTCTTCCTGCAAAGAACATCAGACCGATAGAAGCGCAGGTTTCCGCATACGCAGTATCGGGCGGAAGGTCGTAGTCCACCGTAAAGGCTTCGCCTTGGGCGGTGGAGCCGATGCCGCCGGTAATATACATCTTTTTGCGCACTATATCATCCCACAGACGGCGGCAGGCTGCAAAAAGCTCTGCATCGTTGATTTCAGAGGCAAGGTCTGCCATTCCGGTGTAGAGATATACGGCGCGTACCGCGTGTCCCACAGCAGAGGACTGCTCGCGTACAGGCTTTGCGCTTTGGCGATAGTCATTGTCCCACGGGTTACAGCCCCATACCGTCCAGTCTCTGCGCTCTGCTTCCTTTGCGTAGAATGAGGGGTCTTTGCCACGCTCGTCTATAAATCTTCTGCAAAGCGAAAGGAAATGCTCGTTTCCCGTAAGGCGGTACAGCTTCATAAGTGCTAGCTCTATCTCTGGGTGACCGGGATATCCCTTTGTGTTTTGAGCAACAAACCTGTCGTATATACATTCCGCATTCCTTGAAGCAACATCCAGCAGCTTTCGCTTGCCGGTTGCCTCGTAATATGCACAGGCAGCCTCTATCATGTGACCCGAGCAGTACAGCTCGTGTCCCTCAAGCAGATTTGTCCAGCGCTTCTCGGTATCCTTGATAGTGAAATATGTATTCAGATATCCGTCCTTGTCCTGCGCGTCGGCTATCAGGTCGATAAGCTCGTCCGCCTTTTCTTCCAGAGCGCTGTCCGGCTTTGCGGCAAGCGAGTATGCCGCCGCCTCAAGCCATTTTGCGGCGTCGCTGTCCTGAAACACCATGCCGTAAAAGCCGTCTGAGATATCCTCGCCGCGAAGCGCCCTGCCTGCATTGATGAAGTTGGCGGCAACGTGGCTTTTTTCCGCATCGGGAGCTTTATCCCACAGGACGCTGTGCTGATATGGAATAACGGTGTCGCGGACAAGCTGCTGGTACTTTCCGATAAAGCCGGTGGACTTATATGCGGTTATCGGTATCTGGGTCTGAATTTTCATATGTATTCTCCTTTATGTGAACTAAGAGCATCCCTGCTGATATATGGCAGGGTTGACATCGGTGTATATATGTATTATAATACTTATATAACCCGATATAAATGGAGATATATACTATAAATATGGAAAATAATATTAACAGCATTTCGCTTGACGCCTTGACACTGCCGCATATCACCGACTGCGATATGCTTACGGCGTCGGAGAACTTTTATCATATGGACAGAACGGCGGATTTTAATGTGCTGATTTACGTTACCGATGGGGTGATGTATGTTACGGAGGACGGCGCCGACTACGAGATAGCCTCGGGAGAGCTGCTGTTTCTGCGCAGCGGTTTGCGGCATTTCGGAAAGCGTGAAACTCTTCGTGGGACAAGCTGGATATACGCTCATTTCTATCTCGGGGACAGCGAAGCTGCGGATGTGCTTAAGCTGCCGAAGAAGCTATGCGGTCTATCGGGGAGCTCGCATGAAGAAAAGCTGTACGAGCTGCGCAGGGCTTTTCACAGCGCCGACCCAATTGATCGCTACAGGAAAAATGTCATGCTTTATGAATTTCTGCTTGGTATAGGTTTTGAGCGGCTTGAAAGGCATGAAAGCATCGCCGATAAAATATGCTCATATCTGGATACGCAAACAGACAAGCCCTTTACTAAGGAGCTTGTCGAAAAAACGTTCTACCTGAGCTACAGCCGCATGGCAGCATATTTCAGAAGAGAAAAAGGAATGTCGATGGGCAGCTACCACAATAGTGCACGGATGAAAAAAGCCTGCCATCTTCTGCGCTCGACGATAATGCCGATAGGGGAGATATCCGAAAAACTGGGATTTTCGGATATGCTGTATTTCAGCAAGAAGTTCCATGCATACACCGGAGTTTCGCCCAGCGATTTCAGAAAGCAGACGCAAAAGGAGTACTGATATGTAATCTGTTGACTGAACATATCCAAGAAGAAGCAACAAGCGCCTCGGGAAGCACGTTCCCGGGGCGCTGATGTTATAATGTTTATGTCGGCTTATCTCAGAAGAAAATTCTCTCCTCGATGTAAGCCTTTACTTCGGATATCGGAATTCTAACCTGCTCCATGGTGTCGCGCTCGCGGACTGTTACGCAGTTGTCCTTTTCGATGGTGTCGAAGTCAACTGTTACGCAGAACGGAGTACCGATCTCATCCTGTCTGCGGTAGCGCTTGCCGATTGCGCCTGCCTCGTCAAAATCAACGGGGAAGTACTTAGAGAGCTCGTCGTACAGCTCGGCAGCCTTATCGGAGAGCTTCTTGGACAGGGGAAGTATAGCAGCCTTTATCGGAGCAAGAGCAGGATGCAGGTGCATTACTGTTCTGGATGTACCGTCCTCGAGGGTCTCCTCGTCGTAAGCGTCGCATACGATAGCAAGGAACAGACGCTCAACGCCGAGAGACGGCTCGATAACATAGGGGATATACTTCTCGTTGGTTTCGGGGTCGAAGTACTCAAGGCTCTTACCACTGGTGTTCTGGTGCTGGGTAAGGTCGTAGTCGGTTCTGTCGGCGATGCCCCAGAGCTCGCCCCAGCCGAACGGATACAGGAACTCAAAGTCTGTCGTCGCCTTGGAGTAGAAGCAAAGCTCCTCGGGGGAGTGGTCGCGCAGGCGGAGGTTTTCTTCCTTTAAGCCGAGGCTAAGCAGGAAGTTCTTGCAATAGGTTCTCCAGTAGTCGAACCACTCGAGGTCGGTGCCGGGCTTGCAGAAGAACTCCAGCTCCATCTGCTCGAACTCTCTTACGCGGAAGATGAACTGTCCGGGGGTTATCTCGTTACGGAAGGATTTACCTACCTGTGCCACGCCAAAGGGAACCTTTTTGCGGCTGGTTCTCTGGATGTTTGCAAAGTTTACGAAGATACCCTGCGCTGTTTCGGGGCGCAGATAAATCTCGTTTTTGCTGTCCTCGGTTACGCCCTGGAACGTCTTGAACATCAGGTTAAACTGGCGGATATCGGTGAAATTCTTGCTTCCGCAGTTAGGGCAGCAGATACCCTTATCCTTGATGTATTCCATCATTTTTGCGTTGTCCCAGCCGTTTGCGTCTGTTTCGCCAAAGTCCTCGATAAGCTTATCTGCACGGTGGCGCGTCTTACAGTCCTTGCAGTCCATAAGGGGGTCGGAGAAGCCGCCGACATGACCCGAAGCGACCCATGTCTGGGGATTCATCAGGATAGCGGAGTCAAGTCCTACGTTGTACTTGCTCTCCTGAACGAACTTCTTCTTCCATGCGTTCTTGATGTTATCCTTGAGCACAGCGCCTAAGGGGCCGTAATCCCATGTGTTTGCAAGACCGCCGTAGATTTCACTTCCGGGGTACACAAAGCCTCTGCCCTTGCAAAGGGCAACGATTTTGTCGAGTGTCTTTTCGGTGTTTAACATAGATAAATATTTCCTTTCATCGTCCCTCGTGGCATGAGGGAACATTTTTTGAATTAATCGTCTTCCTCTTCCTCAAGAAGCTCCTCAAGTCCTTCCTGGAGGTCCTCAAGAGCGTCGGTGTAGTCCTCTGTCTTTTCAGCGAGTTTTTTACCCTTTTCGTTGATTTTTTCCATCTTCTTATCGTCGTCCTTGACATAGGCGATGATGTAGTCGTAGCTCAGATCAGTCATTTCCATCATCACATCAATGCACTTTGCCAGCTCCTTGTGCTCGTCCTTGATCTCTTTGGGGAGATTGAGCTTCTTGATGTCGTTGAGAGCGTCCTTTGCCTCTTTGACTGCCTTCTTTGCCTCGCCATTGTCGAAGTCGTCCTTGTCCTTGAACATCATGGAGCTAAGCTCCATAACTGCTTCCTGATAGTCTTCAAGAGCGTCCTTCAGACCATCCTGATATTCCTCTGCAGTCATAGCGCCGCAGCCTGTAAGCATAACTGCCGCAAGAGTTACTGCCATGCCTTTAACTATTAATCCCTTTTTCATAATTGCCTCCATAAAAATTGTCTTGGAAAGGTTACGAATTAGTCATCGTATTCCTCGTCTTCGTCGTCGTCCCTGTCTCTGTCCTTGTCTTTCTCTTCCTCTTCCTCGATAAGCTCCTCGAGTTTTTCTTCCAGCTCATCAAAGACGTCGTCAAAATCTTCTAACTTATCCTCCAGCTTTTCAGCCTTTTCCTCGATCTTTTCCATCTCGTCCTCGTCACCCTTGGAGCAGGCAACGCAGTACTCGTAGTACAGATCTGTCATTTCTATCGCGAGCTCAAAGCCCTCGCACATTTCCTTGTGCTCGCTCTTGAGATCTTTTGGGGGATTGAGATCTATGATGTCCTCGAGAGCGTCCTTTGCAGCGTTGGCTGCCTTCTTTGCCTCGCTCTTGTCGAAGTCATCATCATAAATCATGGAGCTGAGATCGCTAAATGCATCCTGATAGTCTTCCATGCCTTTCTCAAGCGCATCCTTATAGTCCTCGGCGGACAATGATTTGCTTTTGCTGCTGCTTTTTCGCTCTTCTTCGGAAGTTTCGTAACGCTCATCGTCGTCGTCACGGTCTTTTCCGGAGCCTGCGCTGCAGCCTGCCAGCACAACTGCTGCAAGAACGACAGCCATACCTTTCAGAAAAAATCTTTTTTTCATAAGTACCTCCTTTATCACAGAATTATTGTTTATTGCCATTGATTAAAGCTTTACGATCCAACCCATATCATCGGCGATCTTGCCGTACTGCATACCTGTCATGGTGTCGTACAGCTTCTGGGAGATAGCGCCGATCTTGTTGCCGTTTATCTCCATAACCTTGTCGCCCCACTTAAGGTGACCTACGGGAGAGATTACTGCGGCTGTACCGGTGCCGAATACCTCCTGCAGCTTGCCTGCGTCATATGCGTCGGCGATCTCCTGGATGGAAATTCTGCGCTCGGAAACCTTCATGCCCCACTTTCTGCAAAGCTCGAGTACGGACTTTCTGGTGATACCGGGCAGGATAGAGCCCTGAAGCTCGGGAGTTACTATCTCGCCGTCGATAACGAACATGATGTTCATTGCGCCGACTTCTTCTATGTACTTGCGCTCAACGCCGTCAAGCCAGAGCACCTGAGAGTAGTTCTGCTTGTGAGCCTCGTCCTGACCTGCAAGGGAAGCAGCGTAGTTGCCGCCTGTCTTGGTGTAGCCCATACCGCCCTTTACGGCTCTTACATAGTTGGTCTCAACGTAGATATCTACGGGGTTAAGACCTGTGCTGTAATATGCGCCGGAGGGAGAGAGGATTATCATAAACAGATACTTGTCGCCGGGGCGAACGCCGAGGAACGGGTCAACCGCGATGATGAACGGACGGATGTACAGCGAAGCGCCGTCGTTATGGGGAACCCAGTCCTTATCCACCTCAACCAGTGCGTGCAGAGCCTGCAGAGCGTCCTCTACGGGCAGCTCGGGGATAACCAGTCTTTCTGCGGAGCTGTTAAGGCGCTTGAAGTTTTCCTCGGGACGGAAGAACTGAATGCTGCCGTCGGGAGTTCTGTAAGCCTTAAGACCCTCGAAGATTTCCTGACCGTAGTGGAATACCATAGCGGCAGGGGATACGGAGATCTCGCCATAGGGAACGATTCTTGCGTCGTGCCAGCCCATGCCTGTATCATATTCCATGATAAACATATGGTCGGTGAATACCTTGCCGAAGCCGAGCTTTGACTCGTCGGTGGGCTTTGCCTTGGGTGCGGTCGTCTTTTCGATTCTGATATTCATAGTGTTTCCTTTCTGTCCGGGGAGCGGATTCTTGGAATGATAACTGCGTTGCTGCGGCATCTTATGTAAGTAAAACTCCCAGTTTTCGGACAAATACTGTTATACATCCTATATTATATCACCGATTTGCAAAAAAGTAAAGTTATTATTGCAAAAAAAGGCGTCAAATACATACAAAAAACCGGCCGCCGAAGCGGTCGGTTTGCATTATTTCTACTAAGGCAGGGCAGTATGATGTGCCTTATGACCAAAAAGTCCGCAGTACAGCCGCGCTATGACAATTATGCGGCATATCGCCGATTATGTTTTACCGTGCAGGAGGACAGCTTGCATCATTCATCTTCAAGCAGCTGCATTTCGGCGATAACGGTATCTATATTGTCTATCAGCACGCAGTTGTGGTAGTACGAGGTGCGTATCGGGAAATCAACGGGGGTGAACCTGCCGTCCTCAAAGGTGCAGACAACTCCGCAGTCCATCATGCCCATGCTGAAGCAGTAGTACTTGCCGCCTATCAGTGTTGCCTGATAGTATTCATCCGGCTTGTAGGGGGCGGAGTCTGTCGTATCCATAGCGGCAAGCTCTTCCTTGTCGAGCACGATTCCGGCTATTCCGCGGTACTCCTTTGCGGCGGTGTCGTAGTACATGAATGCGCCGAAGCCCTGCCAGCCGTAGGTTGAGAGGAAGCACTGCCATTTTGTATAGCCTCCGCGCGTAGCGTACAGCAGCTTTGCCTTGCCGTCAACAACGCCGTACAGCATATCGTGGTCGTCAGCGCCGACGACGCCGTCAGCGCTGAATAAAAGCTGTTTGTCCGTGCCGTAGTCCAGCAGGGCGATGTCCTCGATATACAGGAAGCTGTCAAGGATTTCGGCGCTGCCGTCCGCGTCGCAATAGGCAAGGTAGTATCTGCACCGCAGCTGATATTCCTCGGCGGTGTTATCCAACTCGCCGAAGTGCATGGGGAACTTAAGCAGGATAAACTGCTCCTGTCTGCCGTCGCTGTCGAAATCGTCTATGTAGGCAGAATAGAATATGGGGTTGAATTCTCCGCCCTCTGCCACCTCGTAGAAGCTGCTGACGCTTGGTTCCGCGTTAGAGGGGGCGGCGACTTCCTTGATGGTTTTTCCGCTGCTCAGCACATAGACTGCGTTCTTATAGTCATCCGTCTGCTTAAGGGCAAGCACCGCATTGCCCAGAGCGGTGCCGCAGTCATCGGGATTGGCTGTGCCCTGATAGCCGCTTATGTATCGGTAGTCGATAAACAGGTTATCGGGTGATATTTCCTTAAGCTCACCGCCGACGATATCGGCTTGCGGCTCGGCAGGCTGTGGATTTGTGGGCTGAGCCTCGGATGTCTGTCCGATATCCTCCGAAGCTGCGGAATCCTCTGACGAAGCCGTGTCGGAGGCTGTCTGAGACGACGTCTCTTCCGACTGAGTTGTCTGGGACTGCTCGGCGGTTTGCGCCTCGTTCGTGCTGTTGTCCTGAGATGATGTGCCGGTGCCTGCGCAGCCTGTCGCCTGACAGATCAGTCCGCACAGCGCGGCGCATAAAATAAACCTTTTCATAATGATTTCCCCCTTGATTTTTTGGCTGTATTGCTTGTGATGTACTCATGTTAACATAACAAAATGATGTTGTCAATAATTATGACAAAACTGTAACCTATTGTAATCACACTGTAACATATTGTAACCGCACTGTAACCTAATTGTAATCGATTTGAAACACAAACGGAATATGCGGCTGAGCCGGATAAGAACAGCGAGAAAAAACAAAGGGGAAACCAACGTTTCCCCTTTGTCACGATTTGTTTTGGATGAATTACTTTACGATGTAGCTCTTGATCTCGTCCATGAATTCCGCGCAGTCGTCACTGTGGATGTTGAGTGTAAGCTCCTTGGAGAGGTCTAAGCTGAAAATGCCCATGATGGACTTTGCGTCGATTGCATATCTGCCGGAGATGATATCTACATCATACTCGCACTTTGTTACGATGTTTACGAAATTCTTTACGTCGTTGATGGTGTTGATGCTGATTTTAGTTGATGTCATAGCTTTACTTCCTTTCTCGTGACTGATGGGACTGTGATAATTTTACACTGCCCCGACCGTTTTGTCAATGGGAAAAATGTCGCCTTTTGTTACTCTGCAATAAACTTCTTAATATCTTCCAGAATTTCTGCCTCGGCTGCGCCGTCGCCCCTGATAACCATTTTTAAGGGCTTTGACAGGTCCAGACTGAAGATGCCCATAATTGATTTTGCGTCTACCGCATATCTGCCCGAAACCAAATCGCAGTCAAACTCATATGAGTTTGTGATGTTCACAAAATCCTTTACGTCGTTGATCGTGCTGAGCATAATCTTGAGTTCCTTCATAATGTTCGCCGCCTTTCATTGTTTTGTTTAGTTGTTTTTTTGTTCTCTTTCTTGTATTTGTGTACAAGTCTTTATCTGTGTTTGAGGTTATTTTTGCTAACCTCAATATAAATATAGCAACAAAACAAAAAATAGTCAATAGCTTCTTGCAAAATTCGTAATAATCAAGTATAATAAGTATATATAGAAAAATAGTTTTTGTGCAAAACATCAAATTTCTAGTTTCAATTTGATGTAAAATGACCAATAAGAACTGCAAAAGGAGTTGTTTAATGACTTTTTCGGTACATACTTTCGGCTGCAAGGTCAATTCCTGCGAAAGCGCCGCAATAACCGATGCCTTTATCAGAGCAGGCTATGACAAGGCGGAAAGCGGCGCGGATATTGCAGTGGTAAACTCCTGCGCCGTTACGAGCATGGGAGTAAAAAAGGCACGGCAGCTCGTTTCTCGCTTGAAATCGGAAAATCCCGATTCGGTAGTGGTTCTGTGCGGATGTTTTCCTCAGAGCTATCCCGATGAGGCTTGCAACACTTCCGCCGATATTATAATAGGAAACGCCTCGAAATGCGATATACCGTTTTTGGTGGGAGAGTACCTCAAAAAGCGCGAAAGGCTTGTGCTTTGTGCAGCGCTTCCCAAGGAGTTTGATATACGGTGTGCAGGCGCAGACCTTGACCGCACGCGCGCTTTTATAAAGATAGAGGACGGCTGCGACCGCTTCTGCACATACTGCATCATTCCCACGGCGCGCGGCAGAGTGCGCTCTATGCCCCTTGACGAGGTAACGCGGCAGGCTTTGCTCGCTGCACAAAGCGGTCACAAGGAGCTGGTGCTGACGGGCATAAACCTCAGCTGCTACGGTCAGGAGCTTGGATTAACGCTTTCGGACGCGGTAAAAGCCGCGGATGTCGAGGGAATACACCGCATAAGGCTCGGCTCGCTTGAGCCCGATATGATGACGGACGAGGAGATAGAAAAGCTCTCCGGCACGGACAAGCTTTGTCCGCACTTTCATCTGTCGCTGCAAAGCGGAAGCGACGCGGTGCTTAAGCGCATGAAGCGCCGCTACGACACCGCGCAGTACAGGCAGGTGTGCGAAAAGCTCAGAAAAGCATTTCCGGGCTGCTCGATAACCACCGACATCATGGTGGGCTTCCCGGAGGAAACGGACGAGGAGTTTGCCGAGAGCCTTGCCTTTGCACGGGAGATAGGCTTTGCAAAAATCCACGTTTTCCCCTATTCGATACGAAAGGGAACAATCGCGGCAATGCGGAGCGGACAGGTTCTTCCGCAGGTGAAGTCGGCAAGGGCAAAGCAGATGACCGCGCTGTCAACTCAGCTTGAGCGCAGCTTCCTCGGTGCGCAGACCGGCAGTATACAGCAGGTGCTTATAGAAAAGCCGCAGTCATCCGAGTACAGCAATGGGTTTACTTCGAGTTATATTCATGTTAGAATATACGGGCAGGAGATAGAACGCCACTCGCTTGTACGGGTGAGAATAACGGGCGTGCAGGCGGATTTCTGCACAGCCGAGCTTATCTGATATCAAGGCGCCGCAGGGCAGCCTTTATATAACACAATAACTGCGGGCGCCGAATGGCAGACCCGAATAATATGGAGGACACAATAATGGCAGTTTATCGTATCTATGTAGAGAAAAAGCCGCAGTTTGCGGTTGACGGCAAGGCGACCCTCTCCGACCTTACCGTAGCACTTGGCATCAAGTCTGTTGAGGATGTTCGCATCATCAACCGCTACGATGCAGAGCGGCTTCCTAAGGAGAACTTCGACAAGGCTATCCCCACCGTTTTTTCCGAGCCGCCCGTTGACGAGGTTTTCGAGCAGCTTCCCACACTTGCGGCTGACGAGCGTATGTTCGCGGTTGAGTTCCTGCCCGGTCAGTTCGACCAGAGAGCAGACTCCGCTGCACAGTGCATTCAGATGCTTTGCAAGGGCGACAGACCTGTTGTAAAGTACGCAAAGATCTACATCCTCAAGGGCAGGATCACGGACGAGGAGTTCGACAAGATAAAGCACTATCTGATAAATGCAGTGGAGTCCAGAGAGTGCGGCTTTGAGGAGTACCGGACGCTTGAAGTAAAGTACGACATCCCCACCACCGTTGAGACTCTTGACGGCTTTATCGAAAAGAGCGACGCAGAGCTTGCCGACTTTGTTGTAAAGTACGGTCTTGCAATGGATAACGACGATATCAGGTTCTGTCAGGACTATTTCAAGAGCGAGAACAGGAATCCTACAATTACAGAAATCCGCATGATAGACACCTACTGGTCGGACCACTGCCGCCACACCACATTCGGCACGATAATCGACAATGCGGATATCGCTCCAAAATATATCGCGGATGTCTATGCAGAGTACAAGGCAGACCGCGAGGAGCTTGGCAGAGGCAGCAAGCCCATCTGCCTTATGGATATCGCTACCCTTGCTGCGAAAAAGCTCAAGGCTGACGGAAAGCTTAAGGACCTTGACGAATCCGAGGAGATAAACGCGTGCTCCGTTAAGATAACGGTTGACGTAGACGGCAAGGACGAGGAATGGCTGCTGATGTTCAAGAACGAAACTCACAACCACCCCACCGAGATAGAGCCGTTCGGCGGCGCTGCTACCTGCCTTGGCGGTGCGATACGCGATCCGCTTTCGGGACGTTCGTATGTATATCAGGCGATGCGCGTAACGGGCGCTTCCGATCCGCTTCTGCCGGTTGAAAAGACTATCGCAGGCAAGCTGCCCCCGAGAAAGATAACGACCACTGCTGCGGCAGGCTACTCCAGCTACGGCAACCAGATCGGTCTTGCGACAGGACACGTTGCCGAGATATACCACCCCGGCTACATGGCTAAGAGAATGGAGATAGGCGCTGTTGTGGGCGCTGCTCCGATTGAAAATGTAAGGCGCGAAAGACCGGCTCCGGGCGATATCATCGTGCTGCTTGGCGGACGTACCGGACGTGACGGCTGCGGCGGTGCAACTGGCTCTTCAAAGTCCCACAGCGTACAGTCGCTCGAGTCCTGCGGCGCCGAGGTACAGAAAGGTAACGCTCCCGAGGAGAGAAAGCTTCAGCGCCTGTTCAGAAATCCCGAGGCAACACGCCTTATCAAGCGCTGCAACGACTTCGGCGCAGGCGGCGTATCCGTTGCTATCGGCGAGCTTGCAGACGGTCTTGAGATAGACCTTAACGCTGTACCCAAGAAGTACGACGGTCTTGACGGCACAGAGCTTGCTATCTCCGAATCTCAGGAGAGAATGGCGGTAGTGGTTGCTCCGGAGGATGTGGACAAGTTCCGCGCGCTTGCCTCCAAGGAGAACCTTGAGTCTACTCCCGTAGCCGTAGTAAAGGAAGAGCCGAGACTTCGCATGAACTGGAACGGCTGCACCATCTGCGATATCAGCAGAGAGTTCCTCAACTCCAACGGTGCTGAGAAGCACACCAACGTTGCGGTGCCTGCGGTTAACGTAAGCTACTCCACCGGCAGAACAAACACCGCAGAGGATTGGGAGAAGCTTGTAACAGACCTCAACATCTGCTCGCAGAGGGGACTTGTACAGCGTTTTGACTCCACCATCGGCGGCGCTACGGTTCTTATGCCGTTCTCGGGAAGAACGCAGCAGACTCCCGTTCAGGCAATGGCAGCCAAGATACCGATGATAAATGCAACCACAAGCACAGCCTCCGTTATGGCATGGGGCTTTAACCCTGCCGTATCGGTGCAGTCGCCTTTCCACGGCGCGGTATGCGCAGTAGTTGAGAGTATCGCAAAGGTAGTTGCGGCAGGCGGCGACAGCGAGAAGTGCTGGCTTACATTCCAGGAGTATTTCGAGAGAACGCAGGGCAAGCCCGAGCGTTGGGGCAAGCCGTTCTCCGCACTGCTTGGCGCATACAAGGCTCAGCTTGAGATGGGCTGCGGCGCTATCGGCGGCAAGGACTCCATGAGCGGCACCTTCGAGGATATCGACGTACCGCCCACGCTGGTTTCTTTCGCAGTTTCCACGGCAAAGGCAGAGGACATCATCTCCGCCGAATTCAAGTGCCCGTTCAGCAAGATAGGCTATATCGCGCCGAAGTACGACGAGAACGGACTGCCCGATTTTGAGAGCGTAAAGGCTGTATTCAGAAAGATAACCAAGCTTATCAGGGAAAAGAAGATAATGTCCGCATGGAGCGTTGCAAACGGCGGCGTTGCAGAGGGTATCTTCAAGATGACTCTGGGCAACCATGTCGGCGCAAAGCTCGTTGAGCTTACGGATGAAGAGCTGTTTACACCGGTATACGGCGCATTCGTGCTTGAGATGGACGGCGATATCGACGGCATCCGCACGATAGGCGAGACCGTAACGGAGTACGAGATAACCTGCGGCGGCACAAATCTTGACATTGCAGCGCTTGAGAAGAAGTGGAACGATGTGCTTGAGCCTATCTTCAAGGCGCAGCTTCCCGAGATGGCGGCACCCGAAACCGTTGCTTACGACAAGGGCTGCGAGCTGCTTGAAACTCACACCTGCCCGAAGATCGCAAAGCCCAAGGTGCTTATCCCGGTATTCCCCGGAACAAACTGCGAGTACGATATGGCAAATGCGTTCAACCGCTACGGCGGCGACAGCGAGATATTCGTTATCCGAAATCTCTCCGCAAAGGATATGGAGGAGAGCGTTGCAGAGTTCACACGCCTTATCAAGACATCCCAGATGATTGCTGTTCCGGGCGGCTTCAGCGGCGGCGACGAGCCGGAGGGTTCTGCGAAGTTCATCAATGCGTTCTTCCGCAACCCGATGGTAAAGGAAGCTGTCGAGGAGATGCTTTACACCCGTGACGGACTTATGATCGGTATATGCAACGGCTTCCAAGCTCTCATCAAGCTCGGTCTGGTTCCCTTTGGAAAGATAGTACCCCTTACAGAGGACAGCCCCACGCTGACATACAACTCTATCGGACGTCACCAGTCGCAGCTTGCGCTTACAAGGATATGCACCAACAAGTCCCCGTGGCTTATGCACACAAAGGTTGGCGATGTTCACAACATCCCGATATCTCACGGAGAGGGTCGCTTTGTTGCGCCTGAGGCTGTTATCAGACAGCTTATCGAGAACGGACAGGTTGCTACGCAGTATGTTGACCTCAAGGGCAACCCCACAATGGATGTTGCGTACAACCCCAACAGCTCGATGTGCGCTATCGAGGGTATAATCTCTCCGGACGGCCGCGTACTCGGTAAGATGGGTCACACAGAGCGACTTACTCCCAACGTTGCTAAGAATGTTGACGGAAATAAGGAGCAGCTGCTGTTCAAGGGCGGCGTAGACTACTTCCGCGGTTAATTGATTCTGACAGCAAAATAAATAGGGCACTTCCGGTTTTCGGAAGTGCCCTTTCTTTTATTCAGTAATTACTCTGTCCTCAGAGCCTCTACGGGATCCTTGTTTGCTGCGATCCTAGAGGGGAACAGACCTGCGATAAGCGTGAGCGCCATGCTGACAGCGACGAGAATAACTGCGCCGACCCAAGGCAGCACTGCCATTCCGCTTATGTTTGTGATAAGCTTGATTATTGCATTAATCGGGATTATCAGCAGTATGGTTACTATAATGCCGATTGCTCCTGCCACAAAGCCTACGATAAGCGTTTCGGCTGTGAATACACGGGAGATATCGCGCTTTGATGCGCCGATAGAGCGCAGTATGCCGATTTCCTTTGTTCTCTCGAGCACCGAGATATAGGTGATTATTCCTATCATGATAGAGGATACTATCAGCGATATTGCAACGAAAGCGATAAGGATATAGGATATTGCATTGATGATATCGCTGACGGAGGATATCATAAGTCCGACATAGTCCGTATAATTGATAACGTCTTCCTGTTTGCCCTCTGCCGTTTTCTTCTCGTTATAGGCAGAGATAAACTCCGTCAGTTTTTCCTTTGCCTCGAAATCCTTTGCATAAATAGAGATAGCGCTCGGCTTTGCAAGGTCTGCCACGCCCAGAAGCTCAAGGTTTTCGTCATAGGTAGCGTCTGTATTGGGGATATATTTCAGCATCATCTGAAGCTGCTTTTCGGAGGTGGAGGCAAGCGCGCTGAGTATCATTTCCTTTGCGGAAACGGTGGTCTCGGGAACGGCGCCTGCGTCTGACATCTTTGCCATGATGAATGCCTGCTGCTGTTCGGGGGTCATCATCTGCATAGCGGCAAGCTCCTCGGGGGAGAGCGACGCCATAATCTCCTCGGGCGTTAGCTGCGGTGCGGCTGTATCCTCTGTGGGTGCTGACGGCATCTGGGGCATACCCATGCTGCCGCCAAGCTGAGTCAGCATCAGCGCAGCCTCCTCCTCGGAGAGCGAGTTGACGTACTCGGTTATCTGCTCGAGCGTGGTGCGCAGCTCGTCTGCTATCGGGAACTCAACGCCGGTGAAAACATCCACAGCCGGGTTGTCACGCTGCTGCTTTACAATCTCGCTGCTGTTTATGCGGTCTATCATGAACTCTGTAAGCGCATGGGTATATCCTATTCCGCCCGACTGGTCGGCGGTGCTGATAAGCGAATCTCCGCAGGGGCGGATAATGCCGACTACCTTGATTTCGGGCAGGGTCTCCATCTGCTTTTCCATGTACTCTTCATCTGCGCGCATATCCGACCATGTGCCGTCCTCGTTGCGCGAGTAGAAATCCGGTGCGGTGAACAGGCGGAAGCTCATACCCATAAGGTCGTCATATGTAAAGGTCATGTCGCCGGTGTCGATATCAAAGCTTTCGCCCGACATAATGTTATCCATCATGCCGGTAAGCTCATTCTGGTCTCTCAGACCGAGGGAGTATAGGGTGACATCGGATATTTCGTTGTGCCTGTTTACGATAAGAACGACTTCGTTGTAGCTCTCCGGGAATTTGCCGGTAAGCAGCTCGTACTCTGCTGAGATGGTATCATAGCTCAGAAGCTCTGTCCACACGTCATAGGAGTTACCGCCCATTCCCATAAGCGAGGAATAGCTGCCGGACATCTTGTTGATGTTGCCTGCCATTTCTTCGCCCATCATAGCGTTCATAACGGTTGAGGGGTTCACCTGAATAAGCTCGTCGTTAAGGTCCTTGCCGTAGATGTAAAGACTGGGGGAATAGCTGTAGGTTATCTCGTTAACGCTGTCGAGGATGTTGTCGGGGTTGGATTCGATGTATTCCTTGAACTCGGAGAGGTTGTTGGTCTGTATCTCGGAGAGCATGGTTTTCAGCATCTCTGTTGATATGTCGTTTGTATAGATAAGGTCGGGGTCACGCTCTGTCTGCGCATCCTCCGCTATTCCCATCATCGAGCCCATAAGACCTGTGTAGTCTATCGTTTCTTTCTGTATCTGGATAGGGTAGGAGGACAGGGTGGACTGCTCTACACCGTCGATGTACTCCTGCACGCCGTTTGAAAGGGAGAGGATAAGCGCAATACCGATGATACCGATACTTCCTGCAAACGAGGTGAGGAAGGTGCGTCCCTTTTTGGTAAGCAGATTATTTTTGGACAGCGACAAAGCCGTGCCGAAGGACATCGAGGTCTTTTTGCCCTTTTTGACCTCCGACTGCTTGACCTTTTCAGCGTTTCCGTCAAACGGGTTGGAGTCGGCGGTTATCTTTCCGTCCACAAGGCGGACTATACGAGTGGAGTACAGCTCGGCAAGCTCGGGGTTGTGCGTTACCATAATGACAAGGCGGTCCTTGGCTATCTCCTTTATCAGCTCCATTATCTGAAAGCTTGTTTCGGTGTCAAGCGCGCCTGTCGGCTCGTCGGCAAGCAGGATATCGGGGTCGTTTACAAGCGCACGGGCGATAGCCACACGCTGCATCTGTCCGCCGGACATCTGGTTGGGCTTTTTGTTAAGCTGGTCACCCAGTCCCACCTTTTCAAGCGCCTCTTTTGCGCGCTGGCGGCGCTCTGACTTTGATACGCCCGAAAGGGTCAGGGCGAGCTCTACATTAGAGAGCACCGTCTGGTGCGGAATGAGGTTATAGCTCTGGAAGATGAAGCCGATAGAGTGGTTGCGGTAGGTATCCCAGTCGGACGCCTTATACTGCGTTGTGGATTTTCCGTTTATGATAAGGTCGCCGGAGGAGTAGCTGTCAAGACCGCCGATTATATTAAGCAGGGTCGTCTTGCCGCAGCCGGAATGGCCGAGTATGGAGACAAGCTCATTCTCGCGGAAGCTGATGGACACATCGCGCAGGGCGTGTACGACCTCATCGCCCGTGACGTAGTCCTTTGTGATATTTTTGATTTCAAGCATTGGTTTTTCCTTTCGTTATGTCTTGCTGTCGGCTTCTGATGTTACATCGAAAGCCGCTTTTACGAATTTGCTTTGAAGCCGTATCATAGTGCGAAGCTCTTCTTCGGTGAAGTGCGACAGTATACGCATCATAGTCTGCTCAAAGCGGTGCAGGTTTTCAATCAGCGTTGTTTTTCCGCTGTCGGAGAGGGAAATATATACGCTGCGGCGGTCATTTTTGTTGACGGTGCGCTTTATATATCCTTTTTTCTCCAGGTTGTTGAGCGACCTCGATATCGCAGGCACAGACACCTTAAGGCTTGCCGCGGCATTTGCAACGGTCAGCGGCTCTTTGCTGTCCTTTTCCTTAACCGCGCAGCTATACATCAGCGCAAGCTCTGCCGGGGTTATTCCGCATATTATGCGCGACACATCAAATTCGCACAGGCTTTGCATATTGTGCAGAAACTCCTCGTATTCGCTCTCGCTTAGTGAGTCGCACCTTACGGGCTTTTCGCCGGTCACCTTTTCAATCATGGGAAACATTCGGCTTTTTACCTCCCTGAGTGTTTGCGCCGCGAAGTTCACACATCCGACAAAAAGATGCATGTGACCGTGCGGCGGCTACTTGGTTAACCTAGTTAGTTAACCTTGTTCCATATTGTAGCACCATGCTTTCCATATGTCAATAAACCCTGCTGTATTTCGGCGGTTTGTATAAATATAATAAACATGAAACATTATATATTATATGAACCGCTGAGCCTGATTTGAGATATAGTCCTGCCGCTGTTGTTCTCAAAGAGGATATTGCTTGCGGATGTGGGGGCGGTGCGCTGAAATCGGAACATCGGGAGAACCAATGAATTAATTTGCGGCGGTGAAATAATTTGACAAAGAATTATACTGTATACTATATCGTGCTTGCTGTATTAGTCATTGCAGCCGTTGCGCTGGCGGAAATTATTGTATTGTCGGTGCTTATTACAGCGGTGATTGTGTGGTGGAGCGTTTATTACTATACCATAAGTTATAAACATCAAGATAATTTACTATATGTAAACAGCGGAGTACTGTTCAGACACCGCCGTGAAATTTCCGAAAGCAAAATACTGTGGATAACATACCTGTATACTCCGGCATCCCACCGTGCCTTTGCATCAATTCTTCACACGGCAGGAGGCTGGATAGTAATATTCAACGAGTTTTCAACAAAGCGTTAACTTTATGTTGAAAAAGTGCGCGGCATACAGCATATTGTGGTTGAGTTTCAACATTTTCAACCGTGTTTTTAACAACGTGTATAAAATAAGCGGTTTTATACGATTTCGTCGTTTGTTGTGGTTTCCTCGGGCAAAGAGGGGAGAAAGCTGTACATTTCGCGATAGCTGTCGTACTCCGCGTCGGTGTGCGGCGCAGAGGGGATAAGCCCCGTGCAGTCGGTTGAAGACCCGATTTTGGAATAGTCCTGCTCGGAATACCTGCTGCAATTCTTGGGTGGATAGGGATAATCCGCCATTACATCATCTCCTTTCGCGGTTAGCTTTTGCACAGTGACTGCGATATATACCGCGCGGTAATAATTGTTGCGGCGTTTATTTCATTAAATTTTCGCAAATGTGCGGTTGACAAAAGCTGAATACGGGTGTATAATATAATATGTATACTTATGGCAATACTGCGCAGCAGGCGGATACGTCGGAGAAAAGCTCCCAAGATCCTGCCGGGCACATATCAGAATAACGCTGCGGTATTGCTTTTTTGACCGCAAAAGTAATTCAAAAGAAAGGGATAAAATAAAAATGGGTTTATTTTCATCATTATTCGGCACATATTCCAAAAAAGAGCTGAAGCGTATCGAGCCTATCAAGCAGCAGGTTATCAGCCTTGAGGAAAAGTATGCTGCAATGGATGACGCTGAGCTGAAATCTCAGACAGATATTTTAAAGCAGCGTCTTGCTGACGGCGAAACGCTTGACCAGATACTGCCGGACGCTTTTGCCGTTTGCCGCGAAGCATCCACCAGAGTGCTGGGCATTCGTCACTATCCTGTACAGATCGTCGGCGGTATCGTTCTTCATCAGGGACGTATCGCGGAGATGAAAACGGGCGAGGGCAAAACCTTTGTTGCAACTCTGCCTGCATACCTCAACGCACTTACGGGAAAGGGTGTACACATCGTCACCGTAAACGACTATCTTGCAAAGCGAGACAGCGAGTGGATGGCAAAGGTACACAGATTCCTTGGTCTTACTGTCGGACTTATCACACACAACATGAATCCCGACGAGCGCCGCGAGGCATATGCCTGCGACATCACCTACGGCACAAATAACGAGCTTGGCTTTGACTATCTGCGTGACAATATGTGCCATCACAAGAAGGACATGGTACAGCGCGAATATAATTTCGCCATCGTGGACGAGGTTGACTCCATCCTTATCGACGAGGCGAGAACACCGCTTATCATCTCGGGCAGAGGCGAAAAGTCCACCGACCTCTATGAAAAGGCAGACGCTTTTGCAAAGACGCTTGTTATGGACAAGGTGGTTGAGCTTGACAGCAAGGATGATTACGACAGCGAGTTCAAGGGCGACTATATCATCGACGAAAAGGCAAAGACCTGCAACCTGCTTCCTGCCGGTGTTGCAAAGGCAGAGAAATATTTCGGCGTAAATAATCTTATGGATCCCGAAAACACCACTCTGCTTCATCATATCAATCAGGCTATCAAGGCAAACGGTATCATGCGCCTTGATATCGACTACGTTGTAAAGGACGGCGAAATCGTCATCGTTGATGAGTTTACCGGACGTCTTATGTTCGGCCGCCGCTACAACGAGGGTCTGCACCAGGCTATCGAGGCGAAGGAGGGCGTTAAGGTCAACCGCGAGAGCAAGACGCTTGCGACTGTTACGTTCCAGAACTTTTTCCGTCTGTACTCAAAGCTTGGCGGCATGACCGGTACGGCAATGACAGAGGAGGACGAGTTCCGCTCCATCTACGGCATGGATGTTGTGGAGATCCCGACAAACAAGCCCGTTATCAGAATAGACAATCAGGATCAGATCTACAAGAACGAGCGCGGCAAGTTCCAGGCGGTATGCGCACAGGTAGAGGAGTGCCACGCAAAGGGACAGCCCGTGCTGGTTGGTACTGTTACCATCGAGAAGTCCGAGCTTATCTCAAAGCTGCTCAAGGCGCGCGGCATAAAGCACGAGGTGCTTAACGCGAAGAACCACGAGCGCGAGGCGGACATCATTGCGCAGGCAGGCAAAAAGGGCGCCGTTACCATCGCCACCAACATGGCAGGCCGCGGTACGGATATCAAGCTTGGCGGTAACGCAGAGTATCTCGCAATCAACGCCATGAAGAAGCAGGGCTATTCCGACAGGATCATTCAGGAGGCGAGAGGCTTCGCCGAAACGGATGACGAGAAGATAATCGAAGCACGCAACAAGTATCAGGAGCTCAACAAGAAGTACGAGGAAAAGATCGCTCCCGAGGCAGAGGAGGTTCGCAACGCAGGCGGCCTGTTCATCATCGGTACAGAGCGTCACGAATCCCGTCGTATCGACAACCAGCTTCGCGGACGTTCCGGACGTCAGGGCGACCCCGGCGAGAGCCGCTTCTACATCTCGCTTGAGGACGACCTTATGCGCCTTTTCGGCGGCGACAGGGTACAGAAATTCATGGAAACAATGAATTTCGACGAGAATATGCCCATAGAGGCAGGCTTCCTTTCAAGCACTATTGAGTCCGCTCAGAAGAAGATAGAGGGCAGAAACTTCGCTATCCGTAAGAACGTCCTCGACTTTGACGATGTTCTTTCCCAGCAGCGTTCCACGATTTACGCAGAGCGCTCCAGAGTGCTTAACGGCGAGGATATCAGCGAGAACATCCAGAACATGATGAACAACAACATTGATGATACGGTCAATATGTACTGTGCAGACAGTGTTGCGGAGAACTGGAACCTTGACGGACTGCGCGCTCACTATCTCAATCTGTATCTCATGGACAGCGACCTGCGCTATTCCGTAGAGGAGCTTAACAACGTAACCAAAAAGGATATCGTAAAGCTTATCAAGGACCGTGCAAACCTCATCTTCAAGACCAGAGAGAACGACATGGGCAGCGAGGCAATGCGCGAGGTTGAGCGTATCTGCCTGCTCAAGGTGGTTGACAAGTACTGGATGGATCACATCGACGCGATGGAAGAGCTTAAGCGCGGCATTTATCTGCGCGGCATCGCCCAGAAGGATCCTGTTGTAGAGTACCGTTTTGAGGGCTATGCAATGTTCGATGAGATGATAACAACTATCCGCGAGGAAACTGTAAGAATGGTGCTTACCGTTCCCGTAAAGGTGCGCAAGGCGCCTCCGCAGGCATAAACATAATTATATAACTGCGAATACCGCATCGGCAACAATGCTGCTGCGGTATCGTTGACGAGGGAGAAATTACTATGAACTCAAATGAATTCCGCAAAGAGCTTACACAGCATATAATTCCTTTCTGGAACAAGCTGCGCGACGACGAAAACGGCGGTTTTACCGGCTTTATGGACAGCGCGCTTAATATCGACAAAAAGGGCGAAAAGGGAGTTATTCTTCATTCGAGAATACTCTGGTTTTATTCCAACGCATATCTTTTGTTAAAGGATGAAGCTTTGCTTGACAACGCAAGGCACGCATACAGATTTCTTACGGAAAAGTGCGTTGACAAGCAGTACGGCGGCGTATACTGGTCGATGAACTATGACGGCAGCGTTAAGGACGACATAAAGCACACCTATTGTCAGGCGTTCTTTATTTATGCGCTGTCAAGCTATTACAGGGCAAGCGGCGACAGGGAAGCTCTCAGGCTTGCATACGAGGTGGCGGAGCTTGTCGAGAGACACTCTACCGATGATGTGGCATATCTTGAGAAGCTGTCGCGCGACTGGGGCACGGTGCTACGGAATGACGAGCTTTCCGAAAACGGACTTATGGCTGACAAGACGATGAACACCACTCTGCACCTTATGGAGGCATACACCGAGCTTTATCTTGCGGACAAAAACGAAAAGATACTTGAGCGTCTTAAGTTCCAGCTCCGGCTTACATACGACAAGATATTCGACAAGCAGGGCAACAAGCTGCTTGTGTTCTTCGATAAGAACATGGACGTCATCGGAGATATCCACTCCTACGGACATGATATAGAGGCAACATGGCTTATCGACCGCGCCTGCGACGTTATTGGAGACGCGGAGATTTCCGCAAGGTTTGCTGATATGAACAAGCGCATAGTGCGCAACATCGCGGACATCGCCTATCACAGGGAAACAGGCTCGCTGCTTAACGAGCGCGAGAATGACAAGGTAAACACATGGCGCATATGGTGGGTTCAGGCGGAGACCGTTGTGGGCTTCCTCAATGCATATCAGAGGGGCTACGGAGATAAGGAGTATCTTGACATCGCCGAGGCTGTATGGAGCTTTATCCAAGAAAACATCATCGACAAGCGAGAGGGCGGCGAATGGCACTCTCAGCTTGACGACAGCATGAATTACGCGGAGTTCAAGCCGATGGTTGACCCGTGGAAATGTCCTTATCACAACGGAAGAATGTGTATCGAAGCGATTGAAAGACTGGAAAGATAACCGTCAAAGGAGAAGCCTATGAGCAAAAGAGCTGCCGCAGCGTTGATTGCGATATGTATGGTGTGCGGACTGGCAGCAGGCTGCAACAATAACGGCGAGGCTGTTGCGGATGAAATAAAGATGCCCATTTACGGCGGAGAAGAAATCACCTACGAGGTCGCAGCGGCGAGGTATATGGACCTCAGCGAGACTGTGAGCTACGGTGCGGTTATAGGCTATCCCTATGCCGATAATCTGTATTTTCCGGCAAATGCACAGGTCATCAGCTTTTCCGCGACAAAGGGCAAGCCTGTCGAAAAAGGGCAGGTGCTTGCGGAGCTTGATTCCGGTGCACTGGATTATGAGATAAGCAATCAGCAGACGATAGTGAATACAGCATATGCCAATGCAGGTTCGGGCGAAGCGGCAAGACTTCAGTACGAGATCGAGAAATATACGCTTGATATGATGCTGGCAGAAAAGGAGAAGTACATAATCCGCGCTCCGTACGACGGAGTTGTGGTCAGCATCAACCGCAAACGGGCAGGCGATCAGACAGAGTACGGCGAGGTGTGCTGCGCGGTCGCTCCGGCAGACGGAATACAGGTGTATATAGACGGCAGAGATGCGGCAGCTTTCCGCTATGGTCAGAGCGTAGTTGTAAAGATCGACGGAGAAGAGTATCCTGCAAAGGTGGTAATGGCGCCCGATGTTGCACCTGTCACTGCGGAGCACGAGGCGGAAAAACGCGCCGTGTTCAGGCTTGATGATAATGCAATGGATAAGCTTATCGCAGAAAACCCTGCTGCGCTTGCCGCAGGCTGGGCAACGGTATATCTCACGACCGAGAAAAAGGATGTGCTTGCTGTGCCGCAAACCGCGGTAAAAACAGGCGGCACGACCTCCTCTGTAACGCTGCTGGACGGTCAGGAGCGTTATCGGTTCAATGTTACGATAGGCGTCAGCCTTGGAGGCTACACCGAGATAATTGACGGTATATCGGAGGGCGATGTGGTTATCGCGGATGGCAGCGGTACATTCGTGGGCGGCTCGGAGGATGCGGACAAACGAGAAGCCAAATAAATGGATGTCGCGCAGAAATCCCGTGCAACGAACCGTGAAAGCGGGCGATGACAATAATGCCGGCACGGGTACTGAATTACATATAACTATGGCAGGCGCTTTTACGGTGTCTGCCATGTTTTTGTTTGCAATAATATAGGGAATTTCCGAGGTGTGGACAAAACGCGCATAATATGGTATAATAGAAGTATGAAGAAAGCAAA
>JBJESD010000143.1:0-6236 GCA_051882595.1 Oscillospiraceae bacterium
GTTTTTTATGCGGCTTTATACCGGTTTTTTGCATTTACTTTTGCATTTGACCAATATCTGATTTTTTCAGTTTATGCTATGCAGAGGGCTGTCACAACAGGTTTGCTTGGTCTTTATTTGGTCTTTAATGTTACAGCAGCTTACGAAATCCCATAAAACTCAACCGAAACAAAAGTCCAGAAATCCGCGTTATTATGCGGTTTACGGCAGGTTGCGCAAAAGTGCTTGAACCGCTATCCAAAACTCAAAGAGATAATCAAAGCCGATACAAATCGCATTACAGTGCGGTTTGCGGCGACATCGTTATCAAATTGCTCTTTATATCCTCTCCGAGTATTCGGGGAGGATATTTGTTTATCTATAAAGAAACTGACAGTGCCGACTGCAAGCCTACTTTTGCCATCGGACTGTTCAACTAAACTCAGCGCAATTCAATAATTGTAAGAGACTGTACCAAAAACGGTACAGTTTTTTATGCCTGCCGTTCATAAAGCTGTACATACAGTACCATACAAAGATAAAATATGATATTATTACTGTGGGAACTCTAAAAATACCGGGTTGTTTCGTCTAATTATATGAAAGGGGGAAAGAACTTGACAAACGGTACCGAACACATCTCACAGCTCTTTTCCGAACATGGCGATGAAATACTGCGTTTGTGCTTTCTGTATCTCAGAAATCGTGAGGACGCAGAGGACGCGGCTATGGAGGCATTCTCCCGCGCTCTGTCGAATGCAGACAGTTTCCGCGGAGGCTCTCAGCCGCGAACATGGCTTGTGCGCATTGCTATAAACGTGTGTAAGGATATGCTGAAATCCGGCGCCCGCCGCGCAAATCAATTAAGTGCCCCCTTGGAGGATATTGCCTCAAACGATGAGCTTTCCCAAAGAGAGGACAGACTTGCCGTTTCCACCGCGATATCCTCGCTTCCGCCTATTTACCGCGAAGCGGCGGTGCTGCATTTCTACAACGGCTTCACCATAAAAGAATCTGCAAAAATCGCAGGCATTCCGCAAACCGCAATGGCATTCCGCATAAAAAGAGCAAAAGAGCTTTTGAAGAAATCGCTCGGTGAGTGGTTTCCAGATATGTGAGAGAAAGGAACATAGCTATGAACCATATACGCAGACGAATAGACGAGGAGCTTTCCGACCTGACCTTTAACAGCATTCCGGAATGCAGGCGGAAAGCCCTTACAACGACCGGAAAGGACAAAAAAATGAAGCTTAACAAAAAAGCATTGGCAATTTGCATCGCCGCAACAGCCGCGGTTGGCTGCGCAGTTACCGCAGGAGCTGTGACAGGCTGGGATTACAGCAAGCTGATTTATGGCTTCTTCCCCGAAACTGACGGAGCTGATATCACGGTACAGGCAGATGTGCTTTCAGGAACATTACAGACGATTGACGCGCAGAAAATCACTAACACGTTTGAGAATTATGACGTTTCGTTTGACGGAGCTCTTTTTGACGGAACAATGCTGATGGTTTCCGCAACGGTAAAGAACAAGGACGGCTCACCGTTCGAGGACAGCGAATACGATTTCGAGCACATACGCTTCCCCAAGGGGACAAAGGGCGGAACAGGCGGCTGCGAGCTTAACGACGACGGCTCTCTGCGGCTTTACTTCACGATGATGTACGATGACGTGGAAAAATATCCAACAGCGGCGTACACGTTTGAGGGCTTATGCCGCTATCCCGACGTGCCCGAGCTCAGCGAGCTGCTAGACTGCGGCTCGTTTACGGTGGAGTTTGATGTAGAGGACCGCTGTGAAACGCGCAGTTTTATGCTCACCGACCATGACGGCAATATGGTAGAAGCGCAATTGTCCCCGATTTCTGTAAAGCTTATTATGCCGAAATCTATTCCCGAAAACGAGCTTTACAAGTACAAACAGATTACAATTATGGGCGAAAACGGAGTAATTCTCAGCCCACAGGATGTTGTTCTGGGATGTGGCTCTCTTGACCCGAATACAGGAATAGAAAACCACATAATGTGCTTCTCGCGTCCGCTTGATATCAACGCTGTGACTGCTATATCAGGCGCAGCTTATATCACCGAATAATCAAAACCGCGCTTTTGCATTATCGCACAAGCGCGGTTTCTTTGTCATTATTTGCCCGGGTTATACTAACAACATATCGGGATATCTCATGCGGTTTGCGCCGCCTATTCCTCGGCAAGGGCAATCCGCTCGCCCGTAATATCGTCCGTGCCCTCGGCGGTAAAACGGTCAACGGTATACCATGCGGAGGTGGAGTTGTGGTCGCCCAGATTGTCATACAGCTGAATGGTGACCGTTCCGTCCTCGTTCGTCTGCGAAGCAACGCTTGACGGAGTGTACCCCGTCAGCGCCGAATAATAGCTCAGCGCCATCTCGCACAGCTGCATATTGGAGTAGAATTCCAGCGCGTCGGGGTCAAGCGTGCCGTCATAGGTCATCTCAAGAACCGCTCCGTCGGCGTCCTTCAACGATACTTTGTCGGCGGTGTTTTCCGTTATCGTGTAGGGAGTGTTGTCAAGAGCGTCGCCATAATGGAACATCACCTCGTCCGCGCCAAGCTCGTACTCAAAGCCAACGCCTGTTCCGACTTCAAAACCAAGTGTTCTTCCGCCCTTTCCGTCGGAGTACATGATATAGTAGCCGCTCGGCGTGCCGTTGTAGCGGCTGAGCCATACTCCCTCCTTAAAGCTTGCCGCTTCTGTTTCCTGTACAGTCAGCTCGGAGCTCGTCCCGTTATCCGCGGAAGCCTCCCCCGTAACCTCTGCGATGTCGGAGGCGGTGACGGATGTGTTCTGAGTGGCAGAGGATGTCTGCGAGGAGTTGTCTGCCTCGGCTGTCGAAGAATTGCCCGAATCGGTGCAGGATGCACACAGCATAACTGCGGCTATAATAAATGGCGAAAACTTTTTCATGGTATTACTCCTTTCCGGAAAACCGAATTGATGATATATAACTTCGTTTCTGCCTATTGATATGCTTTATGGTAATTTTTATTATACCATAACCGCAAGGTTATGGTATAATTATCCGATACGCACGGAGCAAATCTGTGATTTGCGGATGTGCGAGGATTTGTAATCGTATAATAAACGCTCTGCGTTTATTATACCATATCCGCAAGGATATGGTATAATTTGCCGATATGCACGGAGTTCGCCAAAGGCGAACGAATGTGCAAGGCATTGAAATCGTATAATAAACGCTTTGCGTTTATTATACCTTTACCCTCTTATATTGTCAATATCAGAAAAGTGTGCGGAAAATGAATTTTCCGTGAATTCCCGTCGTTTGCAGATAAATGCAGTAATATCCGCGGTTTAATATTCTCGGGAAAGGACCGGATTGCTGTAAGACCGCACATTGCTGCTGTATACCGATGTTCGAGCCGATACCGACACGTCTATGCCAATATCGGCGCATCGCTGCAATGCGAATTATCGGGACGATTTGTGTATCGGATTTTGTGAAACATCGCACACAACAGCTTTCGTGCGGCTTGCTTTACGGAGGTGAAAGACAATTGACTTGCAGCAACATCATCAGAACCTGCTCTGCGGCGCTGGGCGCTGTCATAGGGTTTCTTTACGGCGAAATAAACGGCTTGTTTATCGCGATAATCGCGCTTATGGCGCTTGATTACATCACCGGAATTATGTGCGCGGTCAGCACGAAAACGCTTTCTTCCGAGGTGGGCTTCAAGGGGCTTGTGAAAAAGCTTATGATACTGGTGATAATCGCGGTTGGACATCTCGTGGACGCATACATAATCGGCACAGGCTCGGCATTTATGACGGCTGTTATCCTGTTTTTCGCGGCAAACGAGGGGATTTCCATTATCGAGAATGCGGCGGCACTGGGGCTGCCCGTCCCAAAAAAGCTGCGGAACGTCCTCGAGCAGCTGAGAAGCGAGGAGGACAAGGAGGACGACGATGGCTAATCAGAACGCGATTACATTTACCGCCTACGCGAAGAACAACCTTTGCTACAAAGCGTCGCAGAAGATGCCGAAAGGCAAGGCGCAGGGCATAGTTGTCCACAGCACCGGCGCAAATAATCCGTGGTTATGGAGATACGTCAATTCGCCCGAGATATGCAGCGAGAACCGTTACAAGACCTACTACGACCGTCCCGACTGGGACGCCTGTCCGCACGTCGTTATCGGCAAGGATAAGAACGGCGCAGTCCGCGCGGCGAAGCTTCTTCCCTACGACATCTGCTGCTGGAACGCAGGCAGAGGAAGCAAGGGCAGCTACAACTACGACCCTGCGTATCTCCAGTTTGAGATATGCGAGGACGCGCTTGACGACCCCGAGTACTTCAAGGAAGCATTCACCCTTGCGGCGAAGCTGTGCGCAAGATGGTGCGACAACTACGGCATACCGATAGAGAACGTAGTATCCCACAAGGAGGCGCACGCGCTCGGCTACGCCTGCAACCACGGCGACCCGGAAAACTGGCTGTCTAAGTTCGGCTGGGACATGGATCGGTTCAGGGCGCTTGTGACGGAACATCGCACGGTGAAGCCGCCTGCGCAGTACCGCGTAACAGGCACCAAGACGGTGCAGAAGTCGGCGCTCGCTCAGGCGCAGGGACAGCTAAAAGCACTCGGGTTCGAGGTTGAAGTCGCCGAGATTAATACATAACGATACCGCCCTCCAAGATAACGAGGGCGGTATGTTTTGTTGTGGAAAGCATGAATAATCTCAGAAAATCAATTATCCTATACGGAAAGCTTGAACTGCGCAATAAGCTCCTCCAGCATATTAGCCTGACCGGACAGCTCCTCCGACGCTGCCGCCGACTCTTCGGCAGTTGCAGAGTTGGACTGAACCACCTCGGAGATCTGCTCTACACCCGTCGTTATCTGGGTGATGGATTCAGCCGTGTTGTGGGAAGCCTCGGCTATCTTTTCATTGATGTCCGCAACTGCGCCTGCCGCAACCGATACAGAGGACATCTTTTCGGCAACCTCGCCCACAAGAGTGGTGCCCTTTCGGATGGTCTCAACAGTGCTTTCGATAAGCGCGGTAGTGTTCTGTGCCGCCTCGGCGGACTTGCCTGCAAGGTTTCTTACTTCATCCGCTACAACGGCGAAGCCCTTTCCTGCCTCGCCTGCTCTTGCCGCCTCTACTGCGGCGTTAAGCGAAAGTATATTGGTCTGGAACGAAATGTCCTCGATGGTCTTAATGATATTCTTGATTTCATCAGAGGATTTACTGATGTCGTTCATTGCCGCTACAAGACCGTCCATGCAGGAAATTGCATTCTGCATCTCGCCGCCTGCCACATTGGTCTGTTGACTTGCGTTTTCCGCCTGAACAGCGTTTTCCTTTATCTGAGCTGCAACAAGCTCAATAGTTGCGGCAAGCTCCTCTATGGCGGACGCCTGCTCGACAGAGCCCTGAGAAAGCGACTGAGCGCTTATGGCAACCTGCTCCGCACCCTGCGAAACCTGCTCGCCGGCAGTGTTGATTTGATGCATTGTATCCGAGAGCCTGTCCTTTATCATCTCGATATACTCGATAAGCTGTCTGTAATCTCCGACATAAAGCTCCCGATTCTCCATCGAATTTACCGCAAGATTGCCTTTGGATATCTCCTCAAGTATTCGTTCAATATCCTTAAAGATGTTGTTAAGCTCGGTTACAACTATCGAAGTCGCCTCTGCCAGACGTCCGGTTTCATCACGCGAGTTTACCGCAGCGACCTCGCTTGTAAGATCGCCCTTTGACAGATTGACGATACGTTCCGAGCACACAACGATAGGATTTGCAACCTTATTTGCAAATACCAAAGCCACTACGGCGGAAATCATGCAGGTAGCGAGCGTAATAACAATAGTGAAAATAAGCGACAAATTGGTACCGCTCATGAATTCTTCGCGGACTACATTAACTCCTATGCTCCAGCCGGGTGTTCCCTCAACCGGCGCGTAGGCGACAAGCTCAAGGTTGCCGTCGTATACATACCGGTCAAAGCCTGTCTGACCTGCGCACATTTTCGCCTCGACCTCTGCAAGCTTTTTGTAGGAGGGGTCTGTTTTCGCCGACTCCTGCGCGTTCTCCCTGCCAACGACCTGCGCGTCGTGGAACGCGATGGTAAGTCCTTCCGAGGAGAGGAGATAAGCTGTTCCGCCCTCTCCGACTTTGATGTTGCTTACTATGTCGTTAAGGAAAGTGTTATCCGGAATTATGTATACCACGCCCGAAACCTTGCTGCCGTA
>JBJESD010000144.1:0-6177 GCA_051882595.1 Oscillospiraceae bacterium
GATATCCAAGCTCTGCATAGGCTGTATGAGCTTCGGCAAGGCAGGAACAATGCACGACTGGACACTTGACGAAACCGAAACAGAAAATGTGGTGAAACACGCACTTTCTTTAGGCATAAATTTCTTTGACACAGCCAACGGCTATTCCGCAGGAACAAGCGAAGAATATCTGGGACGTGCGCTCAGAAAGAATATTGTCCGTGATAAGGTAGTACTTGCCTCAAAGGTCTATTTCAATCCGGGCAGGCTGTCTGCAGAAGCTATCCATCGTGAGATCGACGGAACACTCAAGCGGTTGGAAACAGACTATCTTGACCTGTATATTATCCACCGCTTTGACTATAACACGCCCATTGAAGAAACGATGGAAGCTCTGAACGATCTGGTTAAGGCAGGCAAGGTTCGTGCGCTGGGTGCGTCTGCAATGTATGGCTATCAGTTTTACAATATGCAGCTTGCAGCCCGTGACAACGGCTGGGCGCAGTTCCAGTCAATGGAAAATCATTACAACCTGCTCTACCGTGAGGATGAGCGTGAACTGATACCGATCTGCAAACAGATGAACGTTTCTCTTATGCCGTACAGTCCTTTGGCGGCAGGACACCTGACCCGACCTGAATGGAACTCCGACACTCTTCGCAGCAGAACCGACCGTGTTGCTATGGGAAAATACGACCGTACCGAGGAGCAGGATATGCAGATCGTACAGCGAGTGCATAAGCTGTCCGAACGTTACGGTGTAAAGATGTCACAGATCGCACTTGCATGGCATTGGGCAAAGGGCGTGGCAGCTCCCATTATCGGGGCAACAAAAGCGTCCTATTTAGATGATGCTGTCGGTGCGCTTTCCGTAAAGCTGAGCAATGAAGATATTTCTTTTCTTGAAGATCCGTATCTTCCGCATCGCATTGTGGGTGCTATTGACAGCAATCCGCCTGATGGTGTTATTCTGTTGGATGAAAAGAAATAATTGTTCAAAATATCAAAGAGGTGATACGATTGAAAAAATTTGCTGCTCTTATCCTTTCGGTTTGTTTTTTATCCTGCCTGACAGCCTGTGACAAACAGGCAGAAAGTCCTGTTACCGAAACAGAATTACGTCAGCCAAATATAGAAGAAATATCTCAACCGGTAATAACAAGCAAGGATGAAACTCGGGTAATCACGGAAGAAAATAGTGAACATATATTGATCGCATATTTTACTTGGGCAGATAATACGGTGGTAGATGATGAGGAAGCTGCCATTCAATCTGCGCTCTCTCATTATGTGTCTGTCGGTGATACGGCAGATTACAGCGGAACCGATGCAGTTACTTCCGCCAGTATAGTAGTACCGGGGAATACTGCTAAAATGGCAGAGTGGATACAACAGTATGTCGGAGGGAATCTGTTCTCGATCGTTGTTACAGATCCGTATTCAAGCAACTATGATGAATGTCTTGATAGGGCAGCTGATGAAAAGGCTGACAATACCCGTCCCGAACTAGCAGATCATATAGATAACATGGAAGACTATGACATAGTTTTTCTTGGATTTCCGAATTGGTGGTACACAGCACCAATGGCAGTATTCTCTTTTATTGAAGAATATGACTTTTCGGGAAAAACGATAATTCCATTCTGTTCACATGGAACAGGAGGTATCGCAGCAAGCGTAAGGGACATTACAGCAGCATTACCCGATTCGACAGAAATATTGGAACCGATTGGAGTTTATAGAGCAGACATAAATGAATCGCAGCCCGTTATCAACGAATGGCTGGACAATCTCGGTTTTACGAAGAACGAGGAGGAAGCTGATATGGAAAACAGCGAAAGAAAACTGAAAATGATAATTGACGGGCAGGAGCTTGCTGTTACGCTTTATGATACACCTGCCGCAAACGCATTATATGAAATGCTTCCCCTTGAACTCAACTTTGAAGATTTCAATGGGATAGAAAAGATCAGCTATCTTTCAGAAAAACTGTCAACAGAGGGTGAACCTGACGGCTGCGATCCCGATGTAGGTGATTTATGCCTTTATGCCCCATGGGGAAATCTCTCAGTATTTTACAATGATTTTCGGTATTCCGACAGTCTGATACTGCTTGGACATATTGATTCGGGAATGGATATTATCTCCGGAATGAGCGAAGACTTTGCAGTAACACTTGAAGCTGCTGATTGAGCCTTTGTTATGAAAAATTCATTCAGCAGAAAGAAGATAATTAAATGAAATCTGCTTTTGAATTGCTGAGGATAAAACAAAACGGATAATAATTAAAAATATATTATAAAATTTCTCGGGAGATAGGAAAATGAAAAAAACAGCAGTTATATTGATTGCAATATTATTGGTATGTTCATTTATAGCTTGCGGAAATCAAGAACAGAATACAGAAATCGGTGAAACTGTTTCCCTATCAGATTCGATCATACAAACAGAAGGCAAATCGACTTCCGAAACAGAAACATTCCGTGAAACTTCAGAGGTTTCGGAAAGCAGCAATATTCTGATCGTATATTTCTCACGCTATGGAAATACTGAATATCCCGATGATATTGATGCTACTACGTCTGCCAGCATTGTGGCAGACGTAACCGGGCGGTATGGAACAACAGAGTATGTGGCGAATATGATTCAACAGACGGTGGGCGGAGATATTCATCGTATCGAAACTGTCACTCCCTATACGGCAGATTTTGATGAGCTGAGGGATTTGAATCACAAGGAAATGCAGCAGGGCTTTCTGCCGGAATTAAAAGAAAGTGATTTGAATATTTCGTCATATGATACAGTGTTTATCGGCTACCCGGTATGGGCAACCGGCGTGCCGCAGGCAGTATTGTCATTTCTGGAGGAATATGACTTGTCAGGGAAAACGGTCGTTCCTTTCTGTACTCATGACGGTTATGGTGCAGGTCAAAGCTATCAGGTGATTGCTGAAGCAAGCCATGCCGCAGTATCACCGGAGGGAATTGCAATAGAAGCAGCGAATGTACCGGCGGCACAAAATACCATAGCCGATTGGCTCAAAAACATTGGCATTTCGGACTCTCAGGAATGAAAATATTCAGTAAGTCCAATCAAAGTTGACGTAATTTTCATTTGAAAAGTATTCCGCCCTGCCGTGTTTGACAGCCTTGGCAGCAGGAAAATATTTTATTCTTATTGATACAATAACTTGGAGGTATATCTGATGAAAAGGACAGTATCTATCTTACTATCGTTGCTAACAATTTTAAGCCTTTCCGGCTGCGGAAATTCTGCAAGTCCAGCCGATCAGGACGATAATTCCGCTAATGTATCGGCAGAAAGCATTTCACAGACAGAAGAAACTACACTTGAAGAAATCATAGAAACGGAAGCTTCTCAGTTATCTGAAAGTGCAAATTCTTCGGATATGGAAGTGTCTTCATCGGAATCGGCAGAAGATGAAGGCAGCAATATTCTTATAGCATATTTTACTTACGGTGAAAATGCAGAGCTTCCCGCCGATGTGGATGCTTCCGCAACAGCCAGTATCAGAATTTTTAATGGCGAGGTCACAGGAAATACCGGTGTAATGGCTCATATGATCGCTGAAGCGTCCGGCGGAGAATTATTCTCAATTCGAACAGCAGAGCCTTATTCCGATAATTACAATGATACCATTGACGTTGGAGAGGATGAAAAAAATAATAATATTCGTCCCGAATTATCCTCACATATTGAGGATTTAGAACAGTACGATACAATTTTTGTCGGATTTCCAAATTGGTGGTATGGTATGCCTATGGTAATGTACAGTTTTTTTGACGAATACGATTTTAGTGGAAAAACCATTATTCCTTTCTGTACATCCGGCGGAAGTGCATTCTCGGACGCTATTGATGAAATTCGGAATATGGAGCCTGATGCAACGGTTCTTGACGGGCTTCATATCAGCGGTTCGGGCGTATCCGATGTGGAAAATGAAGTGAATGATTGGGTGAATGAACTCGGTCTATAGGTACAATGATAAATACGTTGTTATCAAAATAAGGATTAAAATATATGAATGTATCGGCAAAAAGAAAGGTATTTCACATTGTTATAGTTTTATCAGCAATACTGTTTATGGCAGTTATTTGCATGTATAGCCACTCTTTATCACGTTCAAACGATACAGAAATTGGTGAAACGACCACCGAGATGTTTGCCATGGATACTTATATCACTATGACCGCTTACGGTCAAAATGCAGAAACGGCTCTGAGCCAGGCGGCGGAAAAATTGACAGAGCTGGAGCGCCTATGGTCTGTGACAGGCCCTGACAGTGATATACATGCCGTCAACCACAGCGCCGGACAGGCTGTCGAGGTAAGTACAGAAACATTGGAACTGGTTTTCTTTGCTCTGCAAATGGCAAAGGAAACCGACGGAGCTTTGGAGCCGACAATTTATCCTATTTTGACCGCTTGGGGTTTTACCACAGAAGAAAATCGCATTCCGTCCGACACCGAAATTGCCGAACTATTGAAAAATGTAGGTTATGAAATGGTCAGAACAGATGGCAGCAGCGTTGGATTAGAGAATGGTATGATGCTGGATTTGGGTGCAGTCGGAAAGGGATATGCAGGCGACCTTGCCGCTCGTGTACTGCTTGATAACGGCATAACATCAGCATTGCTTGATATTGGCGGCAACATTCAGACTATTGGTACTAAGCCTGACGGGAGTCCGTGGCGGCTTGGCTTGCGGGATCCTTTTTCCGGCGGTACGCTGGGTATACTGGAAATCAGCAACATGGCTGTTGTAACCTCCGGTAATTATGAGCGTTACTTTATAGGTGAGGACGGTAAGAAATACGGACACATTATAGATCCTTCTGACGGTTATCCTGCAGAAAGCGGTTTGGCATCTGTAACCATCATTGCCAAGGAAGGTCGGTTATGTGATGCTCTGTCCACTTCACTTTTTGTTCTTGGATATGATCGGGCTGTTCAGTATTGGCAGCAGCACCGAAATTTTGAAATGATCCTGATTACAGAGGACAGGGAAATCTATCTGACAGACGGAATAGCAGATACATTTTCAACTACCGGCAATATGAAAGTTAATGTGATTGAATATGAGTAAGCAAACTTTCTGTATTTATATCTGTGTTGCTGTTTTCCTGTTGGGGATAGTATGGAGCGTATATCTGCTTATAACGCCCCATGGAACACAAGTTAACATTGTGCAGGACGGAACAATTCTGTACACCTTTGATTTGAACACAGCGAAAGATCAGACTCTGGAAATTGAATATGAAGGACGAAAAAACATCGTACAGCTTGAGAACGGACAAATCCGCATGCTGGAGGCAGAATGTCCGGATAAAACCTGTGTCCATATGGGGTGGTTAAGCTCCGGAGCAATGCCTATTGTCTGTCTGCCCAATCACCTGTCTATACAATATGCGGAATCTGAAAATGGTATTGATGCAGTTAGCCGATAAAGGAGTGTACTATGAATGCAAAAAAACTTACACAGCTTGCAATGCTGACGGGTATTGCGCTGATAATCTTTGTAATAGAACTCCAAATACCTAATCCTTTTCCCATACCTGGGATAAAGTTGGGACTGGCAAATATCATCACGGTATATGCCGTTTACCATTTCAGAGCCGGCGAGGTCATAATGATAGTTTTTTGTCGGATATTTCTTGCTTCCATATTCAGCGGAAATATAACGGCATTGGCATATAGCTTTGCCGGCAGTGTGATGTGCCTTGCGGGGATGCTTCTGCTGCGTAAGGTCATTGATAGAAATCACATTTGGCTTGCCAGTATTTTCGGAGCTGTTTTGCACAATATCGGGCAAATTATGATAGCTGTTCTGATAATAGGAAAAAGCGTGCTGGTCTATCTGCCTTTTCTTTTGGTGTCAGGCTGCCTTGCAGGTTCATTTACCGGAGTATGTACGCAGTTAATTTCTCAAAGAATAGCAAAACCCCATAAAAAATATATAGAATGATATATATGCTCTTTTTTGTCATTATTAATCTGATCATAAACTAATTTGTGTACAATAATATAAATTTATCGGTAATCCAATTCCCGAACTATTTACAAATACCGATTGTTATAATATAATAAAACAAAAGAGCACCACAGATCTTGGTACTCTTTTGAATATACAACGTAAAATCGGCGTTTTTGACCGTTGATACCCTGTGATTATGGGCGT
>JBJESD010000145.1:0-25727 GCA_051882595.1 Oscillospiraceae bacterium
TGTGGGAATTGCAGGAACTTCCTCTGCAACTTCCTCAACCGCAGGTTCTTCGTATGTGGGAGCAGCATAATCCGGAGTAATATCCGAGATAGCCTCGGGGGTCATTACAAATGCATTGGGATCCTCGGGCTCGGGTTCGTTCGGGTCAAAATCCATCGAAGCGCCCTCGATGACAGGCAGAGCGCCGCTGTCGACATAGCTATTGTCAACATAGGAAGTATCCATCGCAAAATTCTCGACCTTGCGGACTTCATCATTTATCATGGCAGTGTCGTTGCCAATGGACGGCATGACGTTCTCGTTGTCGGATTTGCAAAGGTTCGCATACTGTGAATTGAGCGTATCAAGACCGCCGCCGACATTGAGTCCTCCGCCGATCTCTGCCATTCCGCCGAAATCATCGTTCTGTTCGGGAGCGCTGTAATCTGTGGGGTCGGCAATTCCGCCGCCGCTCATAAAGTTGTTTATCTGCTGCAAATCGCCGTCGGAAATATTCTCATATCCGTAATCGATCTGCTCGGTATTCCAAAGCGGAACTCCATTGTTGTTCGGCAGGTTTGAATAGCTGCCGTTGGTATTATTGTTCTGAAGCGGCATTCCGCACTGCTCGCAGAATGCGGTGGTCTGCTGCATACGCATACCGCAGTTCTGGCAGAAAACAAGCTTGCCGTTTTCGCTGTTGCTTATCGGCTCAACACCTGGCATTCCGTCAGACACAGGTTCGGCGGTCTGTGCAGGCTCCTCCTCGGGGGTCTCCTGCGGTACGGGCGTTCCGCACTCAAGGCAGAACTGGTAACCCCTTATCAGACTTTTGCCACAATTTTCGCAAAACATATATTATATCCTCCTACCGTACATTGATTAATAGTACAGATATTACACTCCATCATTTAGTATACTATATAAAGCAAAAAAAGTCAATTATACTTCCGTAATATTGTTGAAAAGAAATAACAATTGTAAGATATATTTGTGCATATTTTTACCGGCAACATTATCGCTGCCGGTATTAACTGTATGCGATTATGAAAACCTGTTGAACAGGGAAGCGTCGGGTGCAGAAAATGCCGACATATCGGGGCTGTATTCCCCACGAGAGGCTTTGATAAATTGGCGGCGCTGCGCGGACTTAGATACCCTATGCTTTGAGCAGATTGTTCCAGCTGTGATATTCGGGGAAATGCGTATCGAGAAACGCATAGAAGCCTGCGGAGTGATCATGATGCCAATAGTGCGCATACTCGTGCCACATTACCGACAGCACAGTTTCTCTGGGATATGCCATCAGGCGCAAATTGATTGAGATATGCCCACGGGTATACGAGCAGCTGCCCCATCGCGTCTTCATGTCCTTGATGGTTATTCTTGTGGCGGGCGGGGTAAGTCCTGCACTTAGCAAGGCGGTGCGCACCTCCTCATTAAGCTGCTGCACAAGCTCTGCAAAGCGCTGCGCCGCCCATTGAAGCAGCATAGCTTCTGCCTGTTCGGGATGCATGGTGAACACCCTGAGCTCTTCCTCCTCTAGCGAAACGCGTTCGCTCCGGTTTTTTATCACCTTTACGGGATACGCCCTGCCCAGCCAGTTCATCTTTTCGGCGGTTATCTCGCTTAGCTGCTCGCGCTGTTTCAGCTGCTTTGCCGCTTTGAAAATGTACTCTGCTCGCTCGGTGAGTATTTCTTCTATCTGCTTTATACCGATCCGTGCGTTTGCCGATACGCGCACCGAGCCGTCCTGCATTATGCGCATATTGATGTTCTTGACGCGCTTTCTTGTAAGCTCATACCGCAGTTCTCTGCCGTCGGGCAGTCTGATAATATTCATCGCTTCTCCTTATACTTTTGTTCTTGCGTTTTATTATAGCAGAATTCGCCCTGAAAATCAATCACGAATATAAAAACCGCTTTTGACAAAGCATCAAAAGCGGTTTTCAACTTGTCGAAAAACCTATAAATATAGCGCGTAGCGATTGAAGTTTTCGCTCCAGCCTTTTTCAAAAGGCTGGTGGGGTGTGGGGCGAAGCCCCACCACTCGGCGCGGCAGCGCCATTTACGCGTTCAAAAGCGCTAAAGGGGGTGTGGGGGAAAAACAAGAGTTTTTCCCCCACAAGCGCTTTGGATATAGTATGTTTCGACTTTTTCAACAAACTGAAAACCGCTTTTGACAAAGCATCAAAAGCGGTTTTATTATTTATTCAGCTTCGATTATACAAGCTCGATTATAGCCATCTCTGCTGCGTCGCCGCGGCGAGGACCAATCTTGTAAATTCTTGTGTAACCGCCGTTCTTGTCTGCGTACTTGGGAGCGATCTCGTCGAATACCTTCTTCGCAACATCTTCCTTTGTAACGTAGGACAGAACCTGACGCTTGGTGTGCAGGGTGTTAGCCTTGCCGAGGGAGATCATCTTCTCTGCCTCTGCGCGAACTTCCTTTGCACGTGTAACAGTGGTCTCAATCTTGCCGTTCTCCAGCAGATATGTTACCATGCCTCTGAGCATTGCTTTTCTGTGGTCGCTGGGTCTACCCAGCTTTCTTGTACCTGGCATTTTTATTCTCCTTTCAATAGGAATTCGGTTTTATTTGCCAACCGCAATCAGTTGCTATCTTCAGATGGTGTTAAGTCAAATCCAAGGGAGTTGAGCTTAGCCTTTACCTCGTCGAAGGACTTCTTACCGAGATTTCTTACCTTCATCATATCCTCGGGGGACTTGTTGATGAGGTCGTCAACGGTGTTGATGCCTGCTCTCTTAAGACAGTTGAAGGAACGAACGGACAGCTCCAGCTCTTCGATTGTCATCTCGAGCAGCTTATCCTTGCGGTTCTCTTCCTTCTCAACCATCAGCTCGGGCTGCTCCGAATCGTCGGACAGCTCTGCAAAAAGCTTGAGTCTTTCAATGAGGATCTTTGCTGCGTAGGAAACAGCTTCCTTTGCGGAGATTGTGCCGTCTGTCCAGATTTCGATAATAAGCTTCTCGTAGTCTGTTCTCTGACCAACACGCGTGTTTTCTACTGTGTAATTGCACTTGAGCACGGGAGTGTATATACTGTCGATCGGGATAACGCCGATAACAGGCTGTAACTGCTCCTTGTTGAGCTCGGCAGAAACATAGCCTCTGCCTCTGTCAAGTGTAATGTCCATGTACAGCTTTGCGCCTGCGCTGAGTGTAGCGATGTGCATACCGGGGTCAAGTATCTCGACCTCGCTGTCGGTCTTGATATCGCCGGCAGTGACCTCGCCCTCGCCCTCAGCCTCGATATAAATCGTCTTGGGAGCCTCGCCGTACATCTTTGCTCTAAGTCCCTTGATGTTGAGGATTATCTCTGTAACATCTTCTTTAACTCCGGGAATTGTCGAAAATTCGTGCTGAACACCGTCAATCTTAACGGATGTCGCAGCCACACCCGGTAACGAGGAGAGTAAAACCCTTCTCAGGCTGTTGCCCAAGGTGTTTCCGTATCCGCTCTGGAGCGGCTCCAAAACGAACATTCCATAAGTTCCGTCAGACCTTAATTTCGAGGTCTCAATATTGAGCTTTTCGATTTTTTCAAGCATTTGGTAACCCTCCACAAGTTCTCGTCTGTTAATTATCCTGTGCTTAATGTTGTATTCGCTGTTAATTTTAAATCACACTCTGCCTGTGCCTTTACTGCTAAGTATTGGCACAGTCCGCGGAAATTAAACAGCGGCCGCAGATTATGAATTAAAAATAACTGCACTAAATATCTGTATGCGCTGTGGCTATTATTTAGAATACAACTCGATAATTAAGTGCTCAGCGATCTCGAAATCGAGTTCCTCACGCTGGAAAGCACGGAGTACCTTTGCTGTGCCTGCTTCCTTGTTTACCTCAAGCCACAGGGGAGTGATTCTGCCGCCTGCAACCTCGGCAACCTGCTCGAACTTCTTGCTCTTCTTGCTTGTTTCCTTGAGAGAGATAACATCGCCGGGCTTAACTCTGTAAGAGGGGATGTCGATTCTCTTGCCGTTCACACAGAAATGACCGTGGGAAACCAGCTGTCTTGCCTCGCGGCGTGTGCAAGCCATGCCCATTCTGAAAGCTACATTGTCAAGACGGGACTCGAGAAGCTTGATAAGGTTCTCACCGGCGATGCCTTCCATCTTGGTAGCCAGCTCATAGTAGTGGTAGAACTGCTTCTCGGAAACGCCGTAAACGAACTTGAGCTTCTGCTTCTCCTTAAGCTGCATACCGTACTCGGAAACCTTTTTTCTCTTGTTAGCGTCGGGGTTTCTCTTGGACTTCTTGTCATAACCGAGAACTGCGGGGCTAAGGTCGAGTGCTCTGCATCTCTTTAAAATCGGGTCGCGATTAACTGCCATTGTATATTTCCTCCGTTAATTGATAGTAGTATCGGCACTAAAGCTGCCGACGCCGAGCAAACGTACGCTCGGATTGTTATCTGTTATACACGTCTTCTCTTGGGGGGACGGCATCCGTTGTGGGGGATGGGTGTAACATCCTTGATGAGCTTTACTTCAAGACCTGCTGCCTGAAGTGCTCTGATAGCTGCCTCACGACCTGCGCCGGGGCCCTTTACGAATACTTCAACAGTCTTGAGACCGTGTTCCATAGCTGCCTTAGCTGCAACATCAGCTGCTGTCTGAGCTGCGAAGGGAGTGGACTTTCTGGAGCCTCTGAAGCCGAGTCCGCCTGCGCTTGCCCATGAAAGAGCGTTGCCCTGAAGGTCTGTGATGGTCACGATTGTGTTATTAAATGTGGACTGGATATGAGCAGCGCCGTTTTCAACGTTCTTGCGCTCGCGGCGTCTGCGGATAACCTGCTTGCCCTTTGTTGCCATTAAAATACCACCTTTCTCGTGTGATTACTTCTTCTTGTTAGCAATTGTCTTCTTGGGACCCTTGCGAGTTCTTGCGTTTGTCTTTGTACGCTGACCGCGGCAGGGAAGACCCTTGCGATGACGTGTTCCGCGATAGCAATTGATCTCTACCAGACGCTTGATGTTAAGAGCAACTGTTCTTCTCAGGTCGCCCTCTACGACATAACCCTGGTCGATGACCTCACGGATTCTGTTCTCCTCATCGTCTGTCAGATCCTTAACGCGTGTGTCAGGATTTACGCCAGCCTTAGCCAGAATATCATTTGCAGACTTTCTGCCGATGCCGTATACATAGGTCAGACCGATTTCTACGCGCTTTTCCTTAGGCAGGTCTACACCAGCAATTCTTGCCATACTTTTTCCTCCTCTTTAATCGGGAATCAGGATTAACCCTGTCTCTGCTTGTGTTTTGGTTCAACACAAATAACCATTACTTTGCCCTTGCGCTTGATAACCTTGCACTTGTCGCAAATGGGCTTTACTGAAGGTCTTACTTTCATTTAAATAACCCTCCTTAAAAGGTTTAGTTTGCCGCAATCACTTGGCACGCCAAGTAATTCTGCCCTTTGTCAGGTCGTAAGGCGACATCTCAACGGTCACTTTGTCACCGGGCAGAATTCGAATGAAATTCATTCTCAGCTTGCCGCTGATGTGAGCCAGAATTTTATGACCGTTTGAAAGCTCTACTTTGAACTGTGCGTTTGGAAGAGCTTCGAGAATTACACCTTCAACTTCCAATACATCTTCTTTAGACAAGCTTTTCACTCTCCTCGGTGATGCTTTGCTTTCTCAGTGCGTTCAACGCACGTCGAAGCGCTTTATCCGTCATTGCGCTGATATCCAGCGTAACTTCGGTTCTGCGGATATGTCTTGTGTTCTTGCGTTTCGGGGCGTCAAGCTTGCGCTCTTTTCCATCGGCGATATACACATATCTGCCGTCAGTCCCGGTGACAACGAACCAACCGCCGCTGTCATGCCCCGCGGAACTTATAACAACCATGCCTGAAACATACTCCATATCAATGCTCCGGTAATGTCAGAATGAGCGCCTCGCCGCCCGTGATGGCAACGGTATGCTCAAAGTGACAGCTAAGACTGCCGTCGGTCGTAACAACCGTCCACTTGTCGCCGAGTATGTTTACCTCGGGGAAGTTGGTGTTGACCATTGGCTCGATAGCTATTGTCATTCCGGGGATGAGTCTTGGACCTCTGCCCGGCTTGCCGAAATTGGGAACCTCGGGATCCTCGTGCATATCACTGCCCACGCCGTGGCCGATGAACTTGCGTACCACCGCATAGCCATTGGCTTCAACGTGCTGCTGGATAGCGTTGGAGATGTCACCCACTCTGTTTCCCGACACCGCCTGCGCGATGCCCTTGTAAAGAGCCTCCTCGGTAGCCTTCATCAGCTTTTCTGCTTCCTCGGACACGGCGCCGACCTTAAAGGTCTTCGTATTGTCGCCCATGAAGCCGTTAAGCTCTGCAACAATGTCGCAGGAGATGATGTCGCCCTCTTTAAGAATACGCTTCTTTGAGGGGATGCCGTGGATAAGCTCATCGTTGATGGAAAAGCAGTTGTGACCCGGGAAACCGCCGTACCCCTTGCAGGGGCAGCTTCCGCCCTTTGACCTGATGTAATCTGCTACGATACGGTCAAGCTCCCATGTTGATATGCCGGCAACCGCATTCTTGCCGGCAAGCTCGAGAGCCTGCGCAGCAAGTTCGCCTGCCTTTAGCATAAGCTTCAGTTCGGTTGGATTTTTGATTTGGATCATCTTATCACGCCCCGTGAATTAACCCTTGACAGCAGCAAGCGTGAGCTTCGAGGTTTCGGAGATCTCCTCCTGACCCTCTACTGTTACAAGCTTTCCCTTTGCGGCATAGAAATCCTTAAGGGGAGCTGTCTTTTCGTGATAAGTTGCAAGGCGGCTGAGCACTGTCTCAGGCTTGTCGTCAACTCTCTGAACGACCTTTGCGCCGCAAGCGTCGCAGATGCCCTCAACCTTAGTGGGCTTGTACTCTATGTGATAAGAGTTTCCGCAGCCCTCGCACACACGTCTGCCGGACATTCTTGCTGTGATAGCTTCGTCGGGAACGTGGATCTCAACAACCTTGTCGATCTGAACGCCCATCTTCTCGAGCGCCTCAGCCTGCGATACAGTTCTGGGGAAGCCGTCGAGGATAAAGCCGTTCTTTGCGTCGTCCTGAGCAATTCTGTCCTTGAGAATACCGATTACGATCTCGTCGGGAACAAGGTCGCCCTTGTCCATGCACTCCTTAGCTGCAAGACCGGCGGGTGTGCCGTTCTTAACTGCCTCACGGAGCATATTGCCTGTGGAAATAGCAGGAATGTTAAGCTCGTTGCAGACAACCTCTGCCTGAGTACCTTTACCTGCGCCCGGAGCACCTAAAAAAATCAGATTCATAATGTTCTCCTATTCAAAAAAGTTGTATCAGGATCAATCAAGGAAGCCCTTGTGGTGACGCATCATCATCTGGCTTTCGAGAGAACGAACAGTTTCAAGCGCAACGCTTACAACGATGAGTATCGTCGTACCGCCGAGGCTGATACCGCTGAGCGTGGGAACGCACAGTGCCATGACGATGGGCAGTACTGCGATGATTCCGAGGAATATCGCACCTACCAGTGTAACCTTGTTGAGTGAGTTGTAAATAAAGTCTGAAGTGGGCTTGCCGGGTCTGTAACCGGGGATAGCACCGTTGTTCTTCTTGAGGTTATTTGCGATCTCAACAGGATTGTACTGAATGGAAACGTAGAAATAGTTGAATGCGATGATGAGCACGAAGTAGATAACAGCATACAGAACACTGCGCTGGCTGAACAGTCTAACAAATCCATCCCAGAAGCTTGTGCCTCTTCCGTCGATACCGAAGAAGTAGCATATAGTCTGAGGAAGGCTCATCAGTGACATTGCAAAGATGATGGGCATAACGCCTGCCATCGCAACCTTTATCGGGATGTGAGTGGACTGACCGCCGTACATCTTTTTTCCGACAACACGCTTAGCGTACTGAACGGGGATTCTGCGCTCTGCATTAGTCATGAAGATAACGAACCAGATAAGCGCTACAAGGAGTACTGCTACAACGAGAACCCAAATGATGTTCTTCATGTCTTCAGCACACATATCATAGAAGAACTTTATAGCGCTGGGAACGTTAGAAATAATTCCGGCGAAGAGTATCATGGAGATACCGTTGCCGAGACCCTTTTCGTTGATGCGGTCGCCAAGCCAGATGATAAGCGAAGCACCCGCAACAAAGCAGGAAACGATAACGATTGCAGACAGGATGATAGCGAACTTGTCGTTCGTGTTGGCGGAGCAATACTTAAGCATTGTTTCGCCTGCGTCTGTTCTGCCCTTTGCAAGGGTGAAGTAGAACGCAACAGCCTGCAATGTTGCGATAATCAAAGAAGCAACCTTTGTTATCATATTGATCTTCTTTCTGCCGACCTCACCTTCCTTGGAGAGCTTTTCCAAGGGAGGGATGGCAACAGTGAGAAGCTGGATGATGATCGACGCGTTGATGTACGGAGTGATCGACATCGCCAGAAGTGTACCCTTTCCAAGCGAACCGCCCGTCATAACGTTGAGGTAGTTCAGCAGGGAGATATCGCCAACCATTGTCTGAACGGCATTGCTGTCGATAAACGGTACGATGATGTTTGAGCCTAAACGGAAAAGGATGATAATGAACAGAGTGAACAAGATCTTTGAGCGCAGCTGCGTGTCAACCCACGCATTACGTAAGACTTGGAACATTAGATCACCTCTGCCTTTCCGCCTGCCTTTTCAATTTTTTCCTGAGCTGCGGCTGTGAACTTAACTGCCTTAACTGTAAGGCTCTTTGTAAGCTCGCCGTTGCCGAGAATCTTAACGCCGTCCTTTGCATTGCTGATAAGACCGCAAGCAAGCATGGACTCTGCGTCTACAACTGCGCCTGCCTCGAAGCGCTCCTCGAGAGAAGATACGTTAACGGTTACATACTCCTTAGCGAAGATGTTGTTAAAGCCTCTCTTGGGCATTCTTCTCTGCAGAGGCATCTGACCGCCTTCAAAACCGGGTCTGATAGAACCGCCGGAACGTGCCTTCTGTCCCTTGTGACCCTTGCCGGCTGTCTTGCCGTTACCGGAACCGTGACCACGGCCGATACGCTTAACTTCCTTTACAGAACCTGCTGCGGGCTGTAATTCATGAAGCTTCATTACTTTGCACCCCCTAGTAATATGGTATGGAATTTTTTGTGTTTACTAATCAAACCTCTTCAACCTTTACAAGGTGAGCGATAGTCTTGATTTTACCCTTTGTAGCCTCGTTGTCGGGCTGAGTTGTTACAGAATTTACCTTGCGCAGACCGAGGGAATACGCAGTGGCAATCTGATTCTTCTTGCAGCTGTTGAGCGAGCGTACAAGTGTGATTTTAAGAGCCATTGTAATACTTCCTTTCGTCTGCTTATAAGATTTCCTTTACGGTCTTTCCTCTGAGAGCAGCAACCTCTTCGGCTGTTCTGAGAGATGTAAGACCTGCCATTGTTGCGCGAACAACGTTGCAGGGGTTGTTGGAACGCAGCGACTTTGTACGGATGTTCTTGATACCAGCCATCTCGATGACTGCACGAACAGGACCGCCTGCGATAACGCCGGTACCCTCGGGAGCGGGACGCATCAGAACTGCGCCTGCACCGAATTTACCTGTAACCTCGTGAGGAATTGTTGTTCCCTTGAGTGCGATCTTGTGAAGATTCTTCTTTGCGTCCTCAATACCCTTGCGGATAGCGTCGGGAACTTCGTTTGATTTGCCCATGCCGAAACCTACAACGCCGTTGCCGTCGCCGACAACAACCAGTGCGGAGAACTTCATGATACGTCCGCCCTTAACGGTCTTGGAAACACGGTTTATTGCAACTACCTTTTCGGACAGCTCATAATTGTTTGCATCTAAAAGTGCCAAGTTTGTGTCCCTCCTTATTAGAAATTAAGTCCGCCTTCTCTTGCGCCCTCGGCGAGAGCAGCAACTCTGCCGTGGTACACATAGCCGCCTCTGTCGAATACGACATCGGTGATGCCTGCTGCCTTTGCCTTTTCTGCAATCATCAGACCAACCTTCTTGGCAGCCTCGCAGTTGCCGCCGAAGCCCTCAAAACCCTTCTCGGTAGAGGAAGCAGCAGCGAGTGTAACACCCTTTACGTCATCGATAACCTGAGCGTAAATGTGCTGTGAAGAACGGAAAACATTAAGACGCGGGCACTCTGCAGTACCGCTGATCTTTGCGCGGACACGCTTATGACGGCGAAGTCTGCTCTTATTCTTGTCGATAATTTTAACCATTTATTTTCAGTCCTTTCATTCTGGGAATTACTTCTTACCCTTGCCGGCTTTACCTTCCTTGCGGCGGATAACTTCGTTGGCATACTTAATGCCCTTGCCCTTGTAAGGCTCGGGGGGACGCTTTCCTCTGATCTCGGAAGCCATCTGACCAACCTTCTGCTTATCGATACCCTTAACGATGATCTTGTTGGGGGCGGGAACCTCCAGAGTAACATCCTCGGTATCGGATACAATAACGGGGTGAGAGTAGCCAAGGTTCATTGTTACGTCCTTGCCGCTCTTCTGGCATCTGAAGCCGACGCCGTTTACTTCAAGCTCCTTGGAGAAGCCCTCGGTAACGCCTACCACCATGTTATTGATGAGTGTTCTTGTAAGTCCGTGGAGGGACTTGTTGAAGTTCTCGTCATCGGGACGCTTTACGATGATCTCTGCGCCCTCCTGAGCGATTGCCATACGGCTGTTGAATTCCTTGGTGAGGGTGCCCTTGGGACCCTTTACTGTAACTACGGAACCGTTGATTGTTACTTCCACACCTGCGGGAATAGCAACAGGCTTGTTACCAATTCTAGACATATTACTATTCCTCCTTACCAGATGAATGCAAGAACTTCACCGCCGACATTGAGCTCGCGAGCCTTCTTGTCGGTCATGATGCCCTTGGATGTAGAGATGATGGCGATACCAAGACCCTTCATTACCTTAGGCATATCCTTGCAGTTTGAATAAATTCTCAGACCGGGCTTGGAAACACGGCGAAGACCTGTGATAACCTGAGCCTTGTTGTCTGTGTACTTGAGTGTGATTCTGATGATACCCTGCTTGTTGTCATCAATAACCTTGAAGTTCTTGATGTAGCCTTCATCCAGCAGGATCTGAGCGATCTGCTTCTTCATGTTGGAAGCGGGGATGTCAACAGAAGCGTGCTTCGCGGAGTTAGCGTTACGGATTCTCGTAAGCATATCTGCGATTGTATCAGTGATCTGCATTCGTTTACCTCCTATTTGATAGCCGTTACGGAGTCGATTTGTCCGTCGTACTGTCATGATTTACCCTTTCGGGCTGTATATTCGGAACCATTTTGCATCCGCAGCATCAGCGGACACATCACAGTCCCGTAAAGCCGAGCTTTATTCGTAGCCAAAAACCCGCCCGGCGAGGGAACAAATCTGTGGAACCTGATGTTATGTCGTTCCTTGCTGCAGCTTACCAGCTAGCCTTCTTAACGCCGGGAATCTGACCCTTGTAAGCAAGCTCTCTGAAGCAGATTCTGCAGATACCGAACTTGCGAAGGTATGCATGGGGTCTGCCGCAAATCTTGCATCTGTTATAGGCACGGGTGGAAAATTTGGGAGCTCTCTGCTGCTTAGCAATCATTGACTTTTTTGCCATAAGTTTTCCTTCGTCCTTTCTTACTTCTCAAAGGGAGCGCCCATCAGTGAGAGCAGCTCTCTAGCCTCTTCATCAGTCTTAGCGGTGGTGATGAAGTTGATGTCCATACCTCTGATAGTATCGATCTTATCGTACTCGATCTCGGGGAAGATCAGCTGTTCCTTGAGACCCATGGAATAGTTGCCTCTGCCGTCGAAGGAATTGGGATTGATACCTCTGAAGTCACGAACACGGGGAAGAGCAACGTTGAACAGTCTGTCGAGGAACTCGTACATGATATCGCCGCGGAGTGTTACCTTAACGCCGATGATCTGACCCTCTCTGAGCTTGAAGTTAGCAACAGACTTCTTGGAGCGGCACGCTACAGGCTTCTGACCTGTGATGGCGCTGAGCTCGTTCATTACGTTCTCGATTATCTTCTGGTTTTCCTTTGCTTCGCCGCAGCCAACGTTTACAACGATCTTGTCCAGCTTGGGGGTCTGCATAACAGACTTGTAGCCGAACTTCTTGAACAGTGCGGGAGCAACGGTTTCCTTGTAGAATGTCTTCATTCTTGCCATTGTTATTACTCCTATCTGACAGCCGGATTTTAATGCAGTGCGGTCGTTGATGACCGCTTATGCATTTCTTGTATCCGACCTATCTCTCGGGCAATATCAGTATTTCAGCTCTGCGCCGCAGTGCTTGCAAACTCTGATCTTCTTGCCATCCTCAATCTTATGAGCTACTCTTGTAGTCTTGTCGCACTTAGGGCAAACAAGCATAACCTTGGACGCATAAAGCGCACCCTCGGCCTGAACTCTGCCGCCGAGCTGGCCTGCCTGTCTGGGCTTAACGTGCTTTGTTACGAGGTTAACGCCCTCTACAATTACCTTGTTTTCCTTTGCGGAAACGGAAACGACCTTGCCCTGCTTGCCCTTGATCTCCTTGTTGCCGCTGATAACCTTAACCTTATCACCGGTCTTGATATTTAAGCTATTCATAATCGGCAGGTCCTCCTTACAGTACTTCGGGAGCGAGGGACAGGATCTTTGTAAAATCCTTGTCACGAAGCTCTCTTGCTACCGGACCAAAAATACGAGTTCCCTTCGGATTTTTGTCCTCCTTGATAATAACCGCTGCGTTCTCATCGAAGCGGATATATGTTCCGTCGTCGCGTCTGAGACCCTTTGCGGAACGAACGATAACGCACTTTACAACGTCACCCTTCTTTACAACGCCGCCGGGTGTAGCTTTCTTAACGGAAGCAACGATTACATCGCCGATATTCGCATACTTTCTGCGTGTACCGCCGAGTACTCTGATACACATAAGCTCCTTAGCGCCTGTGTTATCGGCAACCTTGAGCAATGTCTGCATCTGAACCATGGCTTATTAACTCCTTTCGTTCTTATAACGAGCCAATTACTTAGCGCGCTCGATGACGTTAACAAGGCGCCATCTCTTATCCTTGGAAAGGGGGCGAGTTTCCATGATCTCAACTCTGTCGCCGATTCCGCAAGTGTTCTGTTCATCGTGTGCCTTGAGCTTGATAGTGCGCTTTACGATCTTCTTGTAAAGAGGATGCCGAACGTTATCCTCGATGGCAACGACGATTGTCTTATCCATCTTGTTGCTTACTACCTTACCAACTCTGGTCTTTCTTAAAGCTCTTTCCATGTTTAGTTCTTATCCTCCTTCCTTAATTGTTTGCCGCGAGCTCGCGCTGACGCTGGATGGTCTTGATGCGAGCGATATCCTTCTTGACAGCCTTGATTCTTGTGGGGTTGTCAAGCTGATTAACGGCAAGCTGGAAGCGCAGGTTAAAAAGCTCCTGCTTGAGTTCGGCGAGCTTTGTTTCGAGCTCTGCCTCTGTGAGATACTTGATTTCTGACGCCTTCATTAAAGCTCACCTCCGTCTTCCTTCTTAACAAATTTGCACTTGATGGGGAGCTTGTGCATAGCAAGACGCATAGCCTCGCGTGCAGTCTCCTCGGGTACGCCGGCGATCTCGAACATTACTCTGCCGGGCTTTACTACTGCTACCCAGTACTCGGGAGCGCCCTTACCGGAACCCATTCGAGTACCGAGCGCCTTGCCTGTAACGGGCTTATCGGGGAATATCTTTATCCATACCTGACCGCCACGCTTGATGTAACGTGTCATTGCGATACGGGCAGCCTCGATCTGATTGGACTTGATCCAAGCAGCCTCGAGTGCCTGGAGACCAAACTCGCCGTTTGTAACCTTGTTGCCTCTTGTAGCAACGCCTGAGCGGCGGCCTCTCTGGACTCTTCTGTACTTAACTCTCTTTGGAAGCAGCATTAGTCGTTACCTCCTTCTTTTTTAGCCTCTCTGGGTCTGCGAGGACGGCGGTCATCGCGGCCTCTGCCGTTTCTGTCATCGCGGCGGCGTCTGTCTGTTCTCTCTGTTCTCTGTGCAGGGATCTCGCCCTTGAGCACTTCGCCCTTGTAGATCCAAACCTTTACGCCGATTACGCCGTATGTTGTATTTGCTCTTGCTACACCGTACTCGATATCAGCACGCAGTGTCTGAAGCGGAATTGTACCCTCGTGGTAGGATTCGCTTCTTGCGATTTCTGCACCGCCGAGACGGCCGCTTACCATTGTCTTGATACCCTTAGCGCCGCTCTTCATTGTTCTGCCGATAACAGACTTCATAGCGCGTCTGAAGGAAACACGACCCTCGAGCTGCTGTGCGATGTTCTCTGCAACGAGCTGAGCGTTCATATCGGGGTTTCTTACCTCGATGATCTTAACGTCAACCTTCTTGCCTGTGAACTTCTCGAGCTCAGCCTTGAGCTTATCAACCTCTGCGCCCTTTGCACCGATAACCATACCGGGCTTTGCGCACTCGATTGCGATTGTTACCTTATCGCCGCTTCTCTCGATCTGGATCGAGGGAACGCCGGCCTTATACAGCTTCTTCTTGAGAAGCTCACGAATTTTATAGTCCTCAACAAGAGTGTCACCAAAGGTTGCCTTGCCCGCAAACCAGCGAGAATCCCAATCCTTGATTACACCCACTCTGAGACCATGTGGATTAACCTTCTGTCCCATTGTTATTCTCCTCCTTACTCTGCTTCCTTAACAACCAGAACGATGTTGGACGTTCTCTTCAGAATTCTGTGAGCACGGCCGTGATCCTTGGCTCTGATACGCTTAAGTGTTACACCTGCGCCTACATGGCACTCAGCTACATAAAGGCGGCTGGCGTCCATGTTGTGGTTGTTCTCTGCATTAGCTACTGCGGACTTGAGGAGCTTTGCGAGGGGCTCACATGCGGACTTGGGTGTGTTATTGAGTATTGCCATTGCCATTTCAACAGGCTTGTTTCTGATAAGGTCGAGCACGATGCCAACCTTTCTCGGAGAAATACGAACCTGTCTGAGTTCTGCTCTAGCCTCCATATTTCTCTCCTCCTTACTTCTTGCCTGTTGTCTTGCTTCCTGCGTGACCCTTGTAGGTTCTTGTAGGAGCAAACTCGCCCAGCTTATGGCCTACCATGTCCTCGGTAACGTATACCGGAACGTGCTTTCTGCCATCGTGCACTGCGAATGTATGACCAACGAAGTCAGGGAATATTGTGGAAGAACGGCTCCATGTCTTGAGCACTTTCTTCTCACCTGCTTCGTTCATCGCGAGAACTCTCTTCATGAGAGCTTCCTGGACATAAGGTCCCTTTTTGATGCTTCTTCCCATCTTAAATATTTCCTTTCAAGTTTAGCTGCAAGTTAATGAGCAGCGGTAGCGGCCTGCCGTTTTACGCACAACTTTAATCATGATGTGCAACGCTGTTCTTGTTAACAACAACTTTTGGGTTATCTTACTTTGCGTTTCTTCTCTTAACAATGAACTTGTTGGAAGCCTTCTTTGTAGAACGTGTCTTGTAACCGAGAGCGGGCTTGCCCCAAGGTGTAACAGGACCGGGACGACCAACGGGGGACTTACCCTCACCACCGCCGTGCGGATGGTCATTCGGGTTCATTACAGAACCACGAACTGTGGGTCTGATGCCGAGGTGACGGGTTCTACCTGCCTTACCGAGGTGAACGTTCTCGTGGTCGAGGTTGGAAACGACACCGATCGTTGCCATGCACTCAACGGGAACATATCTCATCTCGCCGGAGGGGAGACGTACAAGCGCGAGCTTGTCTTCCTTACCCATCAGCTGAGCCATATTGCCGGCGGAGCGAACGAGCTGTGCGCCCTTGCCGGGGTGAAGTTCAATGTTGTGAATAACTGTACCAACGGGAATGTCTGCGAGAGCAAGAGCATTGCCGGGCTTGATATCAGCGTCGCTGCCTGCGCGAACGGTATCGCCTACCTTAAGTCCGTCGGGAGCGATGATGTATCTCTTTTCGCCGTCCTCGTACTGAACGAGAGCGATGAATGCAGATCTGTTGGGATCGTACTCGAGAGTCATAACCTCAGCGTTCATGCCGAGCTTGTTTCTCTTGAAGTCGATTACGCGGTACTTTCTTCTGTTACCGCCGCCGTGATGTCTCACGGTGATGCGACCGTAGCTGTTACGGCCTGCTGTCTTCTTTACGGGCTCTAAAAGGCTCTTTTCAGGAGCTACTTTAGATAAGCCGCTGTAATCAGTAACAGTCATGCCACGACGGCTGTTATTGACAGGCTTGTAAGTCTTAATAGCCATTGTATTTCACTCCTTACTTAAATCATTCCGTCGAAGAACTCAATTGTCTTAGAGCCTTCTGCGAGGGTAACTACTGCCTTCTTCCAGTTGGAAGTATAGCCTTCGTTTCTGCCCATTCTCTTCTTCCTGCCGCGAACGCTGATGGTGTTAACCTTAGCAACCTTAACGCCCTTGAACAGGGTTTCTACTGCCTTAGCGATCTCGATCTTGTTTGCATCCTTAGCAACCTTGAAAGTGTACTTGCCGGCAGCCAGACACTCCATGCTGTGCTCTGTGATAATGGGCTTGATGATGATATCCTGAGCTGTCTTTACCATTATGCGTACACCTCCTCAAGCTTCTCCACCGCACCCTTAACGATAACGAACTTGTCGCAGTTGAGGATGTCATAAACATTGAGTGTGTTGACCTGTGTGGTCTTTGCGCCCTCGATGTTTGCGATGGACTTGATAACCTTCTTGTCAACGCTGTCCAGTACGATGAGCGCCTTCTTCTCAGCGTTCAGCGCCTTGAGCATTGCAACCATGGTCTTTGTCTTGAACTCGTCTGTCTTGATAGCGTCAACAACGATCATCTCGTTGCCTGCAACCTTGCAGGAGAGCGCAGACAGCATAGCGAGCTTCTTTACCTTCTTGTTCAGAGTAAATCTGTAAGAACGGGGCTTCGGGCCGAGTGCGATACCACCGTGTCTCCACTGGGGAGCTCTTGTGGAACCCTGTCTTGCGTGACCTGTGCCCTTCTGTCTCCAGGGCTTTCTTCCGCCGCCGCTTACCTCTGTTCTGGTAAGTGTGGACTGTGTGCCCTGACGCTGATTTGCGAGATAATTCACAACAGCGGAGTGCATTGCGGTCTTGTTAGGCTCAATGCCGAAAACTGCATCGTTAAGCTCGATTTCGGAAACGACCTTACCCGCCATATCTACTACATTAATCTTTGACATGATAGTGTCCTCCCCTCTTAAGCTTTAACAGCGTCGCAAATTGTAACAACGCCGCCCTTAGGTCCGGGAACAGCACCCTTTACAGCAATAAGGTTGTTCTCAGCGTCAACCTTTACTACTACGAGGTTCTGAACTGTGACCTTCTCAGCACCCATGTGACCTGCCATGCCCTTGCCCTTGAATATTCTCGAGGGGCTGGAGCAAGCGCCCATAGAGCCTGCCTGTCTTACAACAGGACCGGAACCGTGGGACTCGTCGAGTCTGTGCTGATTGTGACGCTTGATCGCGCCTGTGAAGCCCTTACCCTTGCTGGTGCCTGCAACGTCGATAACGTCGCCCTCAGCGAAAACGTCAGCCTTGAGCACATCGCCTACGTTCATGCCGGAGATGTCGTCAAAGCGGAACTCCTTAAGGGTTCTCTTGAACGCGATATCGTTCTTCTTGAAGTGACCCTGCTCGGGCTTGTTAACGTGCTTGGGAGATACATCTCCGAAGCCCAGCTGAACAGCCTCGTAGCCGTCATTTTCGGTTGTTTTCTTCTGTACTACTACGCAGGGACCCGCTTCGATTACTGTTACGGGAACAACCTTGCCTGCCTCGTCGAAGATCTGTGTCATACCGATCTTCTTGCCGATGATTGCCTTTGTCATTTCGGCTTTTCCTCCTTTTGGTTATTGGTTGAGGTTTTTGCCCCAACTTGACCAAGCACCTTACGGTGCATGGTTAGTGGTTGACCGTAGTCAACATAACTCCAATGATCTATATTAGATATCCATTGAAATTTCTACGCCTGCGGGAAGCTCCAGTGTCTGCAGAGCCTCAACAGTCTTTGCGGAAGGACGGATAACGTCGATAAGACGCTTGTGAGTTCTCAGCTCAAACTGCTCACGGGAATCCTTGTACTTGTGTACCGCTCTCAGAATTGTGATAACTTCCTTGTTAGTGGGAAGCGGAACGGGACCGGCTACGCGAGCGCCTGTACGGGTAGCTGTTTCAACAATCTTCTTAGCTGCTGCGTCAACTACATTGTGCTCGTAACCCTTGATCTTGATTCTTACCTTCTCATTTGCTGCCATGATTTTTCAACTCCTTCTGTAGTTTTGTACTGGCAAAAGCTTGTTTTGAAAAATCCACTGTACCGTGTGTATCATCTTAACTCCATCTGCCCGTTAGTTATCCGAACCGTTTCGGACACTTTAACAAGCCGGATGTGCAGTGAAAACCACGTTTTCTGTAAATCTTCTGCGCCCGATTTCAAACCGGACCTGCTCCGTCGAAATTACCGCGGAAACCGCGCAACCTCCGACCTCAACGCCAATGCCGTCTGTAATATATAGTGTGCGGCATGACCACACACCTGCAAAAACTATTTTACCACATCGGACAATTATTTGCAAGAACTATTTCCAACGCCATTAAGAGAATTTTGCAGAAAAATTCAGTGCATTTTTATGCATTATGCACAACAGCCCATAAAATGCCCGAACAATCGGAAATATTGCATATATATTATCCTATTTGTATATTTCTCTGCCGCTTTTCCTGCTATATACTATTATAATATATAATACCGCATCACCTCATTGAGTTTATCGCTTCCGCGATAACCACCGCCCACTGTCCGGTAAGCTCATCCTCGTTTGGCGGAGCGGCGAGAAATCCCCTGTGGGCAGAGTTGCCGGTTATCCCATACAGCTCGCTGACCATAGGCACACCTACCGCAATAACCGGAATTCCCACAAAGCGCTCCGACAGGGCAGGGGAGTTGGCAAAAACCCCCGAGCCGGGACGCAGACCCGTATCGCTTATCTGAACCGTCTTTCCTATCCTCAGAGGATCGCGGCAGGCGAGCGCATCGATCGCGACCACGCACACCGCTTTCACCTCATTCGCCACCGCCTTGACTATGCGCGCCGTTTCTATCCCGGTCTTTGACGCGACATCCGTTTCAATCGCCGCAATGCGCCCTGCGCAGTCCAGCATCCTGACTGTCTGCGGCCCCAGCCTGTCCCGTGCGATATCCGGATTTCCCAAGCCTGCTGCGAGGACAGCTCCGGCGCGCGGCACAAGCTGCTCCAGCGCCTTTTGCACAAGCAGCGACACTGCGTGCTCCCGAGGCTCGCCCTCTATTGTGATGTACCTGCCGGGCGCGCAGCACATCCGCCTGCTGTCGCATTTAGTCACCCTTACATCCGTAACGGCAGCTTTGCCGAAACGCCTGCGGATTACTTTGGCGGCTCTTCCATAATTCGCACATTGCGCCGATTCTATCGCTAGATCTGTTCTGTACATTTTTTCTTCTCCAATTTTCAAAAAAATATCAAAAAGCTATTGCATTTTATTTTCAGTTGTGCTATAATGAAGTGTATTATGAGAAAAAATAAACCGAGCTTATAAAAATTTGCTATTTACAAAGGTTTTTTTGGTGAATATAGATAGAATTCCCACTATCCGCGTAAAAATACAGATTTCATTCGCTCGTAAATACAGTACGGAGGTGAATCATAATGCCGAATATTAAGTCCGCAAAGAAAAGAGTTCTCATCGCTAAGGAGAGAACCGAGGCTAACAAGGCTGCCAGAACAAAGCTCAGAACAATAATGAAGAAGGCACGCGCTGAGGGTGCAGATGCAGCTGCTGTTAAGACTGCAATCGTTAGCGTAGACAAGGCTGCCGGCAAAGGTCTTATCCACAAGAATAAGGCTGCCCGCCTCAAGTCGCAGCTTTCCAAGAAGGCTAACGCTTCTGCTTAATTCCTTATAAGGAGCATCCACCCGTTCGCATTGCGCTGCGGGTGATTGTTTTTTGTAGAAACATAGCAGAACAGGGAAGCGAGCAGCTCTGCATATCTGTCGCGACAGCAAAAACCGCGCGGCACAAACGGATGAGCTGCACGCTACGACGCAATTGAAGGGAGAAATATTATGAGAAGAGCCGAAAGAGAGATAAAAGACATTAATGAGATCGAGCGCATTCTCAATGAAGCAAAGGTATGCCGCATAGCATTGATCGACAAGGGAGCGCCGTACATTATACCGATGTGTTTCGGATACACGCTCGAGTGCGATCAGCTTGTGCTGTATTTCCACAGCGCACCTACCGGCAAAAAAATAGAGCTGCTTAAAGCGAACAGCAATGCCGCCTTTGAGCTTGACAGCATGGGTGAGATCATCCACGGGCACACAGCGTGCAGCTTTTCCGCCTCATACGAGTGCATCACCGGCCGCGGCACCATTGACATCATCAGCGGCATCGAAAAGCTGACAGGACTTAACGCCATAATGTCCAAATATGACCGCACCGGCAGAGAACACAAATACGCCGAGCAGTCGCTTAACAATGTCGCAATCCTTAAACTCACCGTGGATGAATTCTGCTGCAAGGCGCATCGCGCCGAGTAATGGCAATGCAGACAAAACGATCCCCCGAAAGAAGCTAACCTCTTTCGGGGGATTTTTCAGCTTAATCTGTCAAGAATGATATCCGCTATCCTATACAGCGGCGCCTGCTGGATAACCGCTCCGATTTTATATGCCTCCATCGGCATACCGTATACAACGCAGGTTTCCTTGTCCTGCCCTATGGTGTATGCGCCTGCATTTTTCATCTTAAGCAGACCGTTCGCGCCATCCTTTCCCATTCCCGTCAAAATAGCGCCGATCGCGTTTTCCTTCGCCACCTCCGCTACGCTTGTGAACATCACATCTACGGACGGGCAGTGCCCCGACACCTTTTCCCCCTGTTTTGAGGAGATGTAATAGCCCTTGCTGTCCCTGCAAAGCCTAAGGTGATGCTCGCCTGCACCGATGATTACAAGACCGCTGCGAAGCCTGTCGCCGTCCTCCGCCTCCTTGACCTCCACCCGGCAGTTTCTGTTAAGCCGCTCGGAATACATCCTTGTAAATCCTGCCGGCATATGCTGAACCACAATAACGGGCGGCATATCCTCGGGAAAGCCTTTGATGACCTGCTCAAGCGCCTCGGTTCCTCCGGTGGAAGCGCCCAGCGCAACCACAATATCGCTTTTGCGTATCCCTCTGCTTGTCGGCGTTACCGTTTTCTGAACCGTGCCGACGTCTTCTGTGCCGACTGAAACAGGCTTTATCAGAGGGCTTATCCTTACGCTGTTAAGCTCCGGAACATCCGCAACATTTTGTTTTGACGGGATGCCTCTGGCTATTCTTGAGATGCTGCTCTTGGAATGGGCGCGCTTTATCGCAACGCACACGGTATCGGAAAACTTCTGCATTTCTGCTCCGGTTCTGGTAACCGGCTTTGCGATAAACTCCACAGCACCCGCCTCTGACGCTGCAGCACCGCTGTCGGCGCGAGAGGAAATGACAATCGTAGGTATATAGTACTGCGGCAGCAGTTTTTTGAGAAAAGCGATGCCGTCCATCCTTGGCATTTCGACATCAAGCATCATAACATCCGGATCGTACTTGACGATCATATCGCGCGCAGAATATGCGTCGCCTGCCGTACCTACGATATCTATCTGCTCGTCCTGACGGATATATCTCGCCAGTACCTCGCGAAACAGAATAGAATCGTCTACGACAAGCAGCTTAATTTTTCTCATGACAGGCTCCTGTTATATAGGTCTGCGATAAATCGCAGGCTTTATGTATTGGAATTTGGTTTCGCCGCGCGGAACACTCTCGGCATGACCGATGTAGAAATAACCACCCGGTTTTATTACATCATAAAACCTGTTGACAAGCGCATTCTTGGTAGGCTGGTCGAAATATATCATCACATTGCGGCAGAAGATAAGGTCAAAGGGACGCAGCTTATAGTTGTTGGGCATCGGGTCCATCAGATTAAACGGCTTGAATATTATCTCATCCCTTATCTGACGGCAAATCTCATAGCTGTCGTCGCCGACCTTTTTGAAGTATTTTGCCCTCCACTCGGGGCTAAGACCTTTCATGCCCTCGCTGCCGTAAATGCCGCGCTTTGCCTTGTCCATAACGCTGTGCGAAATATCCGTCGCCAGTATTCTGGTGTCCCACTTGGACTTCTGCGCACCGAAATATTCATCCAGCAGCATTGCTGTAGTATAGCATTCCTCGCCGGAGGAGCAGCCTGCGCTCCATATGCGTATTTCCTTTGTCTTTGCGTTTGCAACGATATAGGGGAGTATTACCTCTTTCAGATATGTATAGTGCTCGGGCTCGCGCATGAAAAAAGTGTGATTTGTGGTCAGCTTATTGAGTATCGTCGTAACCTCTGCGCCCGAACGATCGGACATAACCGCGTCAAGGTACTCGTCATAGCTTTTGAAGCCGCGCTCTCTCAGCATATTGCCAAGCCGACCCTGAATAAGTACGCGCTTCGCCGCAAGATTGATGCCGTAGTTATCGTGCATAAACGACACAAGACGCTCAAACTCACGGTCGGTAATATCCAATCTGTCTACCATTAGTTACACCTCGTCGCCAAGCAGCTTTGCAACATCAAGGATAAGCTTGACATTCTCCTCGGAGCGTATCATATACTGAATAAAATCATTGGTATTGACCGACTTGTTCTCAGGAGTTGCAGAGATGTCGCCGGAATGGATATCCTCGACATCAGCCACCTTGTCAACAATTATTCCGACGGACATATCGTCCACAGCAAGGATTATTATGCAGGTTCTGCCGGTATAGGGGATCTCGGGCTTGCCAAAGCGCGTTCTGATATCAAGAACAGGAACCACCTTGCTTCGAACGTTGATAATTCCCTTAATGTACGACGGTACATGAGGCACCTTTGTAATGTGGCACATCTCAATTATCTCAACCACGTTCTGCAGCTCTATTCCGTATATCTGCTCCCCGATGTGGAAGGTCATAACCTTGCCCAGGATATTATTTTCATTGGAGATCTTTTTATCGCCCGACTGCTGCTTTGCAACAGCCTCCTTAATTACATCATAGGTCATGTTGTTTTCCTCCCTTTAGCCGATGAGTGAATTGGTATCGATAATCAGAGAAATGCTGCCGTCGCCCATAATTGTGCAGCCAGACAGACCCTCGCTCTTGATGTTGTATCTCGAGAGATACTTGGGGAAAGGCTTTACAACAACCTGCTGTTCGCCGATAAGCTTGTCGGCAAATATGCACACGCTCTTGTTATCGGTTTCCACAAGCAGCAGGATACCATCCTCAAGCTTTGTGACCTCTGTTTCGATGCCGAATTTCTCGTGCATTCTGAGGATAGGATAGCAAACGCCTCTTATCATTATCATTTCGTTGTTGTTCGTATCGTTAAGCAGCTGACCGGGCTCTGCCTTGAAGCTCTCGCGGATTGTCGAGATGGGAACAGTGAACACAAGGTCGCCGCAGGTGATCTCCATACCGTCGATAATGGCAAGGGTAAGCGGTATCTTGATTATGAAGTTTGTGCCCACGCCCTTCTTGCTGTCAACAACGATAGAACCACCGCACTTTTCAACGTTGGCCTTTACAACGTCCATTCCGACGCCTCTGCCGCTGAACTCTGTAACCTGCTCGTTGGTTGAGAAACCGGGAAGCAGTATCATGTTCTGTATCTCTTTCTCGGTGTACTCTGCCTCGGGCTTGGTAAGCAGACCCTGACGCTTTGCCTTTGCAAGTATCTTTTCGGGATCAATGCCCTGTCCGTCATCGGAGACGGTAATAATAACCTCGCCGGAGCTGTTTGTAGCAGAAAGCTTAAGCTTGCCCTTTTCGGGTTTGCCTGCGTTGATACGCTCCTGAGCATTCTCCTCGATGCCATGGTCCATACAGTTTCTTACAAGGTGCATCAGCGGATCCTGTAAGCTGTCTACGATGGACTTATCTACCTCGGTCTCCTCGCCCTCGATGATGAACTCAACTTCCTTGTTGAGCTTCTTTCTCATGTCGCGGACAATTCGGTTCATCTTCTGGAATACGCCTGCAAGCGGCACCATTCTTATGGACATTACCGTATCCTGAAGCTCTCCGGTAAGCTTTCTGAGCTGCCTTGCAGCCTTGTTGAAGCTTTCAAGTTCCAGACCCTCAAGGTCGGGGTTGGAGATAACCATAGACTCTGTCGTAATTATCTCGCCGACTATATCATGCAGCGCGTCAAGCTTTGCAAGATTAACGCTGATAAGGTTCTGCTTCTGCATTCCGCTTGCTGCCTGAGCCTTTTCTACGGCAGCCTGCGCCTTTTCTACAGAGGACTGAGCTTCCGTTTCCGCAGGTGCAGCGGTGGGTGCAGGCGCTGCTGCGGCAGCAGGAGCAGCCGCCTCGGCAGCCTTAGGCTCGGGAGGAAGCTCCGCAGCGGGAGCCGCAGCAGAAACCACCTCGTAAGACTGAACATTAAGCGCATTCTCTATCTGCTTAAGCACGAAATCAACGTTTTCAACAGGCGTAAACGTGATGAGGAAGCCGTTTTCGATGATGGTCTTGGATGTCTCCGGATTGGACTCAACATCGGAGGGTGTAAACTCAAGGAAAGAGCACTCGTCCTTTATCGTATTGATAAGCAGGAAAGCACGCAGATTTTCCATCTGGCAGCCATCCTCGAAGAATACTCTTACTGTCGTGCGGTCTGCGCCGTCGGTCTGCGGCTCGGCAGCTGCGGACGCGGCAGCAGGTTTAGCCGCCTCAGGCTCGCCGTTAGCCTCTCCGAGCAGCACATCTCTCGCCTTAAGCAGCTTGTTGATAAGCTCGGAAAAATCCATGCTCTCGTACTCGCCGCCATTGTTATTCTGGATAGCCTCGATCTGCGCCTTGTAGGAGTCGGATACCTGGAACACCAGATCGTATACAAAGCTGACATCGGTAATAACATCGGGATTTTCTCTGATGACAAAGAACATATCCTCTGCCTTATGAGCAAGTACCGACAGGTTATCAAAGCCCATCATAGCAGAAGAGCCCTTGATGGTATGCATTATGCGGAATATCTCCTTGATATCCTCGCTGTCAAACATATTCGCCTGCTCTGTCCGCAGCAGGATCTCATCAAGCTGCTCAAGAAGTGTGTTTGTTTCATAGAAGTACATGTCAAGCATGGCTTCCATGCCGGTTTCGATTCTTGCCATAATAACAGTCCTTTCAGAAGTGCAGTACGCACATTATTAATGAATTTGTTTTGCCGTGAAAAAATTTTAAAAAACACTTTATTATTCCGATGATTTATGCTAAAATAATAAACAAGATATTAATTACCTTGCGAAAGGAAGTGAGCCGATGGCACAGATTCCACAGATCAACAATCCTATCACCGCCAAAAACTACAACTACAGTTCGCGCCCTATGGATGAAAACACCGAGCCCTTTGACATAGTCCGACTTACCGGAGTGGGCGGCGCCGGCGTATCCTCCGACTCGGGCACAAGAAGCCGACTGGAAATGGGAAACCGAGAGCTTATCCCACTTTCGGTTCAGGTTGCAAAAAACCCGACGCTTGCAGTAGAAATGCTGAAAGACCTGCTTAATGTAGAGGTGCTCAATCAGGCGCTTATCACGGGACACACCGAGCTTTACGGCAAGCTTGAGGATCTCGCGCATAACCTGTATGTAACGCCGGAAGA
>JBJESD010000146.1:0-25509 GCA_051882595.1 Oscillospiraceae bacterium
TTTTGAGCGCGTTTTTCTTCTTTTTTTGTATCATATCTATTGTAGCATAACATTTGCAAGCCCATGGATTGAGCATTCCGGCAATTCCCCGAATGCTCAATCGGTCGCCGTCCTCGGTGAGCCGCGAATTCAAAAGGAACAGCTATTCCAGCGGTACATACTCAGCTCACCACGCAGAAAAACTTTAGGGAACCTCTAAAAACCGTTGTGAAAACCAAAACAAAGCATTGTCATGTCAATTACGGCAGTCTTGACAGCAATGCGTGCGCATGATATAATTACTGCATACAAATCGTTTTGCGAAAGGATGTTATTGATGGAAAGCATTAACCCTGAAATGATAAAGCAGATATATCCCACCGAGCCGGACATTGATTTTTCTGACGATATCAGAGAGAAGCTTAACGCAAGGCGCGAACAGAAATACTCCTTCGACAAAAAAGCTGTCGAGGGAGACGGCGTAAGAATAGACATCGACAGCGCCACCGAGATACCCGACGGAAGAATACGCATCGACTATAACGGCGCGCGGTTTGAGGGCTTTTTCCATAAAGGAACGCAGAAAAAAATCTACATTACGTTCAACGGTGCCAGAGCTCAAAAGCATCGCAGAATACCGGTTCCGTTCTTTTCACGCTGGAGTTGGTACAGATATACCGATAGTTTTTGGCTTAGTCTGGCGGACCCGATGTATTACGACAGCGACGCCATCGATCTCGGCTGGTTCTTCGGAACACCGGAAAAGAACTATCGGGAATATGCGGCGCACATCGTAAAAAGGATCTGCGATATATACGATATCCCCTACGATGAAGCGGTCTTTTATGCAAGCTCTGGCGGAGGCACTGCCGCAATACACACCGCCGCGCTGTTCGGCAGCGGAACGGCGATCGCGGTAAACGCGCAGTTTGATTTTGAGATCGGCTCAAAATGGGACAAGCGACACTTTGAAGACCTTAAGGAGCATTTACAAATAGACATACATAAGCCCGATAAATTCAGGCGGAATGATATCTGCGGAGTCATTAAATCCTCCCCCAATGTTGCTTTTGTCATTGTGGTGAATGTGAGATCTCCGAGAGATACCGATCACCATTTAACGTATTTGGTGCAGCAGCTGGGAATCACTCCCCGTTATGGACTGTCGAGGTTTGATAACATTTATCTCTACCTGTACGACGCAAAGGGAAAGAACCCTCATGCCGCTTTTGAGGACAAGAATTTGTTCTATGTGGTTAATTATCTGGCGCTGCTTGCCAAAAACCGACAGGATGTCGAGATGTTCCAGCCGCTTTACCTGCTTTTCGGCGAATTCTGGCATGACAAGTACGAAACAGTGCAGATAAGCGACCAGAACGCCTCCCCCGGAGTCACCCTGCTTGATGACAACATCCTTTCGGCAAACGGACAGCCGCTGCCTGTTATGGACTATTTACAGGGAATATACATCAAGGCAGAAAACGATAATTACAACTGCCTTGCGCTGGACCTGATAAAGAGTGTGACCCACAATATCGAGCTGCGCGGAACCTACTCGCAGACAGGGGCAAACAAGTATACCGTGGCGCTGATAGATTTCGACAACATGACCTTTGTCTTCAACTACACCCGTAACGTCGGCGAGCCGGTAAAGCTCTCGTTTATGGTAGGCAATACCGACCATAGGCTTTCGCTCTGCGTTTTTGCCGGAAAATACGGCGAAACAGCAGGTCACGACCTCGGCATCCGCGAGATAATCATGCGGTGGGAGTAAGGCGGTATGATACGAATACTTAACGGAAATGTCCGGGATTTCGCCGAATACATAAAGCGCGGCAGCAAAAGAATGTACCTCTGGGGCACCGGCGTAATGCTAAGAATATGTATCGAACAGCTTTTGCTCAGCGAGCAGCTGACGGAGTATGTCGCGTGCGTTACCGACGCCGATCCGAACAAAACGGGCAGACCGATTTTCATCGGCACAAACAGGCACACTATCCTCAGCACCGAGGAGTTCATTGAAGCGCTGAAAAAGGACAAAAACGCGGTTATAGTTATCACCAACACCTACTTTTTCTCAATCGTCGCACAGCTTGATGAAATTTCTCAGCTAGACAAAACGGAATGCGTGATTGCTCCGCTGATGTATATTGAAGAGCCAAAAGGGCAAAGCGTCTCATTTTCGCAGGGAGAACAAAGGATACCCAAAATTATCCACTACTGCTGGTTCGGCGGCAAGCCTATCCCCGAAAAAAACCGGCAGTGCATTTCCTCGTGGAAAGAGAAATGCCCCGACTATGAGATAAAGCTGTGGAACGAGAGCAATATCTCCCTTGAGCTTTCGCCATGGGTGAAGAAATATGCCGAACAGGGCAGATGGGCGTTCGTCAGCGACTACATCCGCGCCTATTTGCTGTACGAATACGGCGGACTGTACTTTGACGCGGATGTCGAGCTGCTGAAAAGCTTCGACGGCCTGCTTGGGCTTGAGGCTTTCGGCGGCTATGAGAAATGGCCTGTGCTGAACACGGGCGGCGGCTGCGGCAGCGTTAAGGGCTTCCGGCTGTGGAAGGAAATAATGGAGCTTAAGGACAGCAGCGTTTTCGCCGCCGACCCGACAACTCCGCAGGCAAGCGGCTATTACGATACGCTTCCGCTGATAAGAAAAGGACTTAAGCCCGACGGAACAATGCAGACCGTTTCCGGCTTTACAATACTGCCCAGTGATTTTTTCCAGCCGTTTGATTACGTATCAAAAACCGACCGCCGCACACAAAACACTCACTCTGTCCACTATTTCAACTGGTCATGGGCAAGCGGCATGATGAGGGACGGCAGCTCGGCTTCGCAAAGCGAATATGAGCTTCTTCTCCAAAGAGCGCAGCCTTTTTCATGACAGCAAAAACACTCCCACAGTGCAGGATGTCTTCACTGTGGGAGTTTTCTTATATCATTAATCACGGCGATAATAACAATCGAAAAAGCCGCCTCTAAAGCTATAATATCGTCATTATCTTTATGTAGTCCTCCGACTTATCCAGCATAATGCGCAGCCCTTTTTCCAGCTCCTCAATTGTTAAGCGATGAGTGATAAACTGCTCGGGGGATATCAGCCCTGCGCCCAGCCTTTCGATAACATAGTGCCAGTCGTCCCCGGGTGAACCTGTAAAAGAGGAATTCCATGTTCCCGTAACGTTAAGCTGATTTCGCAGTATTTTCCAGTATACAGACTTTTCCAGAGTAATGTCGCAAGCGGGATTTCCGACCAAAACAATGCGCCCTCCGGCAGCAGCGCTGTTGACCGCCTGTGCGATGGTTTCGTTTATGCCTACGCACTCGAAGATAACATCCGCTCCCCTGCCCTCTGTTTTCTCCTGTATCCACTTTTCGGGGTCGGTCTGTTTTGAATTGCAGAAATTCCCGTCGGAAATACCCAGCCTCTCAACGGTCTGCCGCTGAAAATCCTTGTTTCCGACGCAAAGCAGGTTGCCTGCTCCGCGCTCTTGCAGAAACATCACTATCATCATTCCGATTGTGCCGATGCCGTGCACCACGATCGTATCGCTGTTACGCAATGAGGTTCTCCCGATTGCGTGCACCGCCACAGCCATCGGCTCCAGCAGTGCCGCCGCCTCAAAGGAAACCCCCTCGGGCAGCAGGATAAGATTTTTTGCCGGCACAGCTGCGTACTCGGCAAATCCTCCGTCCCTGCGCGAGCCGAGGTAGCTGTAGCTTCGGCACATCTCATACTGCCGATTTCTGCAAGGAGCGCACTCTTCGCAGGGAATAAGCGGAAACACGCCGACGCGCTTTCCGCAAAGCTCGGACGGAACATCCTCGCCGACCTCTGCGACCTCGCCTGCAAACTCGTGCCCGATTATCAGCGGATAAAAGTACGCGCCATTGCGAAAAGTGCGCGGAATATCAGAGCCGCAGATCCCTGCCGCCCTTACGCGCAGCAGCACCTCGCCCTTTGCCGGTTTCGGACGGTCCGTCTCATCAAGCCGAATATCGCCGTTTTCATGCAAGACCCATGCTTTCATTTGTGCACCTGCCTTATCGTCGCGGCAAACCGCTCAAGGTCTGCCCGTGTGGTAATTTTAAAATTATTCTCGTTTCCCGGCGTCAGGGCAATGTCCATGCCTGCCAGTATCGCAGGCTCGGTAGAGCCGTTTATCTGCTTTATCCTATCGGGAAGAAGCGCCCTGTTCGCCGCAAGGTATTTCCCGAGGACGAAAGCCTCGGGCGCCTGCCCGGCAAACAGCCTGCTTCTGTCGATAAGCCGGGCTACGGTTTTTCCGTTGTCGCTGAGGTAGACGGTATCCTTCATCGCAAGCACGGGGAGCGCGCCGTCGTGCCCCTGCGCCGCAGACAGACAGGCGGAAATATCCTTAGCGCTCACCAGAGGTCTGGCAGCGTCGTGGATTATCACATAATCACTGTCCGCAGCGTATGTAATTATATCGGTCAGACCCGATACAATGGAAAGCTGCCTTGTTTCCCCCACGTCCGAAAAGCCGCGGAATTTATCCATGCAGACATACTCTGAAATCAGTCCGCGCCGGCAAGCGTCTGCGACAATATGCACAGCGTCCACCTCTTTGTGCCGGAAAAAGGTTTCCATGCAGTACGCGATAATGGGTCTTCCGCCGACCTCCAGATACTGCTTCGGAGTATCACCGCCAAGCCGTGAGCCTGTGCCCCCGGCAAGAATAAGCGCAATGTTCATATATTCAGCGCCCTCACATCGTCAAGAATGTCCTTATAGGGTCTTCCCTTTCCGAAAAGAACGGTTGTTCCGAGAACAAAGCCGTCTACGCCAATCGGAGCGAATTTCAGAATTTTGTCTGCACCGCAGGCACCGTCCCAATGCACTTCAAAGCCCATCTGCGCTTTAAGCGAGAGAAGCTTTGCAATCTTTTCGCCGACATAAGGGAGGTACATCTGCCCTGCGTTTCCGGGATTTACCGCCATGACAAGCACCTTATCCACGATACGCAGCATTTCATAGACCGTTTCCACGCTGGTTCCCGGGTTTATCGCAATGCCGGGAACCATCCCTGCGTTGATTATCTTTTGAAGCGAGCGTGACGGATGATACTCCGCCTCGGGATGTATGTACACGGTGTCGCCCTTTCTCAGGTTTGCAAGGAAAAGGTCGATGTTGTTTGTCGGGTGCTCGATCATAAGGTGAACATCCAGCGGTTTTTTCGCGGCTTGTGCGATGTACCTCATGTCGCCCAGCGACATGGCATAGTTGGGCACAAATCTGCCGTCCATAATGTCGATATGGAATGAATCTATGCCTGCGGCTTCAAGGTCGCGGACTTCTTTTTCAAGGTTGCCGTAGTTGGCGCACATCATAGAGGCAGTAAGCTTAAAGTCCATATTATTCCCTCGCTTTTACAGATGTTTTTTTCAATTATATCACTATGCACAGAATAAGTCAAGAAACATTACAAGCCGCACATGAAATATAAATAGTTGTCTTATCTGCATTTATAGCGGACCCCAAAAAAGTCGGAGCGAAGCTTGCACCGGATATAAAATCCGGAAATCCTATTCATTATACATAATACACAATAGCTCTCCCTGACAATAAATGGTGTAAATTGACATATTTGTCATAAATATATTGATTTATTCGCTAATTCATGGTATAATTATAATAATTTATTGTGTTCTGATATAGACTTACTGACATGATACAATTGAGGAAAAACCAATGGAAGGAATCATCTATGAAGAAAAGCTTTTTATGGAAAACATTATCGGCTATAATCGCAGGAGTGATGACAGCAGCGCTGTTTTCGGGCTGTAACGCCACAACCGAAAGCGAGGACAAGGATACTATATCCGTCTATTTATGGACTACGGCTATGTATGAAAAATATGCCCCTTATATACAGTCGCAGCTTCCCGATGTAAACATTCAGTTTATTGTAGGAAACAACGACCTTGATTTCTACAAGTTTATGAGTGAAAATGAAGCTCTGCCCGACATCATTACTTGCTGCCGTTTTTCGCTGCACGACGCTTCTCCTCTGAAAAACAGCCTTATGAATTTGTCTACAACCTCCGAAGCAGGTACGATTTACGAAAACTATATCGTAAACTTTACAAACGAGGACGGAAGCATCAACTGGCTGCCACTTTGTCCCGATGTACATGGATTTGTGACTAACAAGGGACTGTTTGAGGAGTATAACATCCCCCTGCCTACGGATTATGACAGCTTTGTATCAGCTTGTCAGGCTTTTGAAGAGGTCGGCATCCGCGGCTATGTTGCCGATTACGCCTATGACTATACTTGTATGGAGGTTTTGCAGGGGCTTTCCATTCCCGAGCTGACCTCTATTGAAGGAACGATGTGGAGAACAGCTTATTCAGACCCTGCAAGCACGGAGCGCGTCGGACTTGATGATACCGTATGGCCCGGAGTCTTTGAGCGAATGGAGCAGTTTATTAAGGACGTGAACCTTACCCCCGATGTCTTGCAGCTTGACTATAACCCTGTAATCAATATGTTTGCCAAAGGTGAAGTTGCTATGTTTGGCGGAAGTGCAAGCTCGGCAAGAATACTGGAGTTCAGAAATCAGGGTATAGACGCAGTGCTTCTGCCGTTCTTTGGTCACAACGGCGAGCAGTGGCTGATGACAACTCCATATTTACAGGTGGCACTGAACGGTAATCTTGAAAATGACAGCACTCGCCGCGAGAAAGCAATGAAAGTTCTGGATGTGATGATTTCCGAGGAAGGACAGAATGTACTTGCTACGGGACAGGACGTTCTGACATATAGCAAGGACGTAAATATGACCCTTACCGAACAGCTTTCAAATCTGAAACCCCTGATCGAACAAAACAAAATGTATATCCGAATTGCTTCAAATGATTTCTTTGCTCTTTCCAAGGACGTTGTTTCAAAGATGATTACCGGAGAATATGACGCACAGCAGGCTTATGAAGCCTTTGATTCACAGCTGAAACAGCCAAAGGATAATTCCGCAGAGATAGTCTTTTCTTCCCCGAAAGCATATTCAAACACATTCCACAGAAATGGCGGAAGCGAGTCCTATTCCGTAATGGCAAACACATTGCGCGGAATTTACGGAAGCGATGTGCTTATTGCAACAGGAAACAGCTTCACAGGCTCTGTGCTTAAGGCTGACTATACCGCAAAGCTGGCAGGAAGTATGATAATGCCTAACGGTCTGGTGTCATTCCACCGTGCTATGACCGGCAAGGAGCTTAAGAAAACGGTCAAGGATTATGTCGAGGGAAATACAATCGGGTTCAAGCCTTTTAACCGTGGTTCGCTGCCTGTTGTCAGCGGTATCTCAATTGAGGTCAAGGAGAATGACGGCGAATACACATTAGTGAAAGCTTTGAAAGACGGTAAGGAAATCAAGGACGATGATACTTTCTCTGTGACTTGCCTTGCAACCTACGGACATTTCTCCCCCTTTCTTGAGGATGAAAGCCGCGCCTTTACAGCGGGCGATGATAACGTAAAGGTAATCTGGTCAGCTAAAGTGAATGAGGGTAATTTCACTCTCTGCGAACCTACCGAATATATTACTGTAAAGTGAAACATGCAGCATCTGTGGAAAGGAAAACTGATAAGTGAAGAAACGGTTATTGTACATAGTTATAGCCTGCGTTCTGGTGTTGTCTGTGATATCTGTGGTTTGTATCAACTATTCCTCTTTCGTATCGCAGACAATATATGATGAAAGTATCTCCCACTTGTCGGAAATCTTTCATCAATCGAACAGCTCTCTCAATAAACTCGTAGCCCATACAAGAAAGAATATGCACCTTTGGGCTGACTATCTGCAGGATATTTCGGACGATAGTGAAATTGATGATTACTTGTCTCACGCACAGAGAGAAACTGAATTCACCGATTTCTACTTTATTTCAAGGGATGGAAACTTTCTGACAAAAGGCGAAGAAAAGGGATATCTTGACCTGAAAGACGAAATGTCAAAGATATTTATAGAGGGAGATGATGCAGTTCTTAATTCGGTTGTTCCGGGAAAACCGCAGATGATGGTATTTATTTCCCCTGCCGCAAAGGGAACATACAAAGGCTTTGAGTACGAAGCAATCGCCGTAAGCTACAACAACTCCGATATTGTAAACGCTCTTAAAATATCCGCATTTGAGGGACATTCGAGCAACTATATTGTTCATTCCGACGGTCGTGTAATTGTGGACAATGCCGCCGATAAGCAGAGGGATATTTATAACCTGATCGCCACGCTGAAAGACTATTCGGATTTGAGCAGTAATGAGCTGGACAAAATCATACAGGATTTTACAAACGGAAACTCCGGTGCAACCGTCACAAAGCTTGGCAGCAGAAGTTATTACTTATTATATGAATCGGCGGATTTTGAGGACTGGATGTTCGTTGGTCTGGTGCCGACAGACATAGTAAACGCAAGCATGAACGATCTTCAGTCAAGCACTCTTATACTTGTAGCAGGCATTGCAGTAAGCCTTGCCGCTCTGATGATCGGATTTATTATCTGGCAGAACAGGCAGAAACTAAAAAGCAAGGATACCCAGATACTCTATCGTGACGAGCTGTTCTCTACGCTGTCCGTTAATGTGGATGATGTCTTTCTTATGCTGAATGCCGAAGATATGAAAGTGGACTATATCAGCCCTAACATTGAAAAGCTGGTTGGTATACCCGAAAAACAGGCTCGTACCGATATACACGTGCTTGATTGTCTTGTTAAAGGCGAGAATACGGTTCGTATGCTTGATAAGCTGCCGAGCCTGAAACCCGGTGAACAGATGGAGCTTGACAGGGAGTATGTTCACCAAAAGACAAAAGAAGTACGATGGTTTCACGTTGTTGCCCTTTGCAGGGATATCAAGGGCGAGAAGAAATATATCGTTGTACTGTCCGACCGAACAAAGGACAAGCAGATTAACCAGGCTCTTGAGGACGCTGTAAATGCCGCACAAAGCGCAAACAGAGCGAAGAGTACCTTCCTTTCAAATATGTCCCACGATATTCGTACGCCTATGAACGCAATTATCGGCTTTGCTACCCTTTTAAGCACAAGCACAGGCGACGAGGAAAAGGTAAAGGACTATGTAGCGAAGATATTGTCCTCAAGCAATCATCTGCTTTCACTCATCAACGATGTGCTTGATATGAGCCGCATCGAAAGCGGAAAAATCCATCTCGAAGAAACCGAGGTCAATCTTTCGGATGTTCTTCACGACCTTAAAACAATTATCGGCGGTCAGATATACGCAAAACAGCTTGAGCTTTATATGGATACCATCGATGTTGTCAACGAGGATGTTTACTGCGATAAGGTAAGGCTTAATCAGGTATTGCTTAATCTGCTGTCAAATGCAGTAAAGTTTACTCCGCCCGGCGGTACTGTGTCGGTACGGGTAAGTCAGCTTGAAAGCGCGTCGGAGAGAACCGGACTATACGAATTCCGTATCAAGGATACGGGTATCGGTATGAGCGAGGATTTCGCAGAGCGTATCTTCAATCCGTTCGAGCGAGAGCGCTCCTCCACCGTCAGCAAGATACAGGGTACAGGTCTTGGTATGTCCATCGCCAAGAATATCATTGATATGATGGGCGGTACTATCGAGGTATATACCGAACAAAGCAAGGGTACGGAATTTGTTATCCGTGTTGAAATGCGATTGCAGACGCAGCATAAGACCGATGTGCGAATACAGGCGCTTGAGGGACTAAAGGCTTTGGTTGTGGATGACGATTTCAACACCTGCGACAGCGTAACAAGAATGCTGCTGCGCGTGGGAATGCGCTCCGAATGGACTTTGTCGGGCAAGGAAGCGGTTCTCCGCGCAAGGCAGGCTATTGATATTAACGACGCTTTCAGTGCATATATCATAGACTGGCGTCTGCCCGATATGAACGGTATCGAGGTAACAAGGCAGATACGTTCTCTCGGTGATAATACTCCTATTATAATCCTGACTGCATACGACTGGACGGATATCGAGGCTGAAGCAAGAGCCGCAGGAGTAACCGGATTCTGTGCTAAGCCCATGTTCCTGTCCGACCTGCGCGAAACGCTTCTGACGGCTCTTGGAGAAGTTGAAGCAAAGCAGAATACATCAGCCGTGGCAGAGGTAGAGAATTTCAAGGGTAAGCGGTTGCTGCTTGTTGAAGATAACGACCTTAACCGCGAGATAGCATTTGAGATACTGAATGAATACGGATTTACTGTGGATACTGCCGAAAACGGCAAGGAAGCGGTAGATATGATATCCGCTTCAAAGCACGGCTATTACGACCTTGTGCTTATGGATATCCAGATGCCTGTTATGGACGGCTATGAAGCCACACGCAGAATAAGAGCGCTGGAGGACGCCGTTCTGTCCGCTGTGCCCATTGTCGCTATGACGGCAAACGCCTTTGACGAGGACCGCCGGAATGCAGAAGAAAGCGGAATGAACGGCTTTATCTCAAAGCCCATAAACCTTGAGGAAATCATCGAGGTGCTTCACAACGCATTGGACGGCAATTGAGCCGGCGCGGCTAAGGCTGACGATAAACCGCCATATGCTTCTTACTTATGAACGCATTATCAAAACAAAAGGGGCGCACATTTCTGTGCGCCCTTGAGTTTGTCGAAAAAGTATCTTCCCCAGACTGCCGAGAAAGGTACAGATACTAGGAAGCGTTGCTGCGACTAGCCTTTGTGCCATGTTGCCCTTTGTTGCCCGACATCGTGTCGGGCTTTGGGGGCGACAGCGCAGACGTCATGTCTGCGCCTGATGATTATGCCGCTGACGACGCAGATGAGCCTTTATCGACAGACCGGTATAATAATCACAGCTTATTATCTTTCGTCAATATACTTAGAACTAACAAATCAGCCCATAATCTTCCTCAGATACATCAGAACCGCCTGTTCGCCGTCGGTTTTGTCCCCCGATATTTTCGTTTCGGATATATCAAAAAGCATACAGCCGCAGTGTCCCTTAAAGGTCGGGAAACAGATTATCCTCAGATATTTGTCGATTTCGGGGCTGTAATCAATAAGCTCGAGCGTTTCGCCGTAAAGCACCACGTGCTCATAGCTGCGCAGCCATTTCTTGTCCATCTGCGGGAAAATGCTGCCGAAGGTATTGCCTATCATCAAGTCAAGCGAACAGTTTTCGACCCTTGTGAGAGCCTCGTTACCGTAGCGGAAGATCCAATCCACCGCCTGACTATTCTCGTTGAATATCATCTCAATGTCCGTGAACGCAATCGGGATAGTGTCAAAGCACTTGTAGTGCTTGTGATATTCCTCGTTATCCGTGGGGTTGTCGTTGTCCGCAAGTGCTTCAATGATGGCGCGCTGTTTCTGATGGAATTTCTCCATTATTTCCTCGCGGTGCTGCGCGGAACATTCGAGAGAATCGCCGTTGCTGAGGGTTACAAGCTCATTCACACTGTATATAGCCTTTGCCGCAACAAGGCAGCCTCGGTTTAATCTGATAAAATCATCGCCAAGCTCGTCTTGAAACTCAGCAAAGGTCGTTCGCGTTTTAAGCACGCTTCCGTCGGACAAATGAACATAAGCGTCCTGCTTTTTCATGAACACATACAGTATGTCGCTTATTGGGATAACATAATGCTTTCGGTCGGATATAAAGGATATGGTTTTGTCGGTCATTTGTGTTACCTCGTTTCGTTATTCGGCAGGATTATTCTGCTTGATATTATTATAGCATATATTCAGAGAATTGCAATATCCAATCACGACAAAAATCCGGAGCAACAGGAAAGTGCCCCGAATGGAGCGCTTGTTATTTGGTAAAAGAAAACCGCCCGAATTGCTCCGAGCGGTTAATAACAGCGTAAGGCGGGTGTGCCCTTTCCCGCATTTCTTTTGACCACGAGGGTGCGTAGCAGCACAGTCTCTACTTCAAACGCCTATGTTATTCTATATGTATTATAGCACATTTATTCTTTTTTGTAAAGTACTTTAGGCAATACCGCACAATTACCGGCTGCCGCCTTTGCCGTACGCTTGCTTGCATATTTTCCGTCATATCGCACAAATTTCGCTTGAAAGGCGTCAGCCTGTCTGCACTCAAATTGTACAATCTGACGAAAAATCTGACGGCGCAATCGTACGACAATAATTATGCGGTATTGCCTTTATGCTTATTTTCTAATTTTTTCAAATTCTTGTCACGAATACGATAAAACGTCATAACGGAATTCTTATAACCCGGGGTATCGGTGCTTAATGAAAGTCGTACAACAACGTTCAGATTTGTTTCAGACAACCGTTTTACCATAAACACCGTGCCGGTATTGTTCAAGTCCTTTATGATAAGGTCGGGGGTCGGAAAGAGCCTGCGGTGCAAAATCATTGAATAAAGGATAATCTACAATATGCCTTTCCTTGATATGTTCAAGACGCTCCAATGTAACGATAGTTTCATTGGTTTGAAGCTTTCCAAATTCTTTTTCAAGGTAAGAGGTTTGAATCGTGCCGAGTGAAATATATTCATCAATCACTTTTTTATCCGCCATTCTGTTATCGTTGTCTTATATTATACTACTTCCTGTTGATTTGTCAAGAGTTTTCGCATAATTAGTGCCGCCCGGCATGACCGGAGCTGGCACATTCGTGGGCAGTTCAATCTTCGTCGCCTCTCTAGTCTCAATCCGCTTCTGCTCCCTGCCCTCGACATACTTCTCATACCACTGCTCATAATCCGGCTCCCCGGACTTCATATCCTCCGGATTATCGTCCGGGTCGTAGGCAATGGTAGTACACCGGCAGTTCGGCTGTACCGGGGAATAGTTGACGCCGAACTGCTTATCCGCAAGCTTGAACCGCTATAATTCATGATAGATTTATTATATAAGTGCAACACTAGGGAAAAATAATGACACATAAAGCACCTCGTGATATAATGGGAGTAACCACACAACCCATAAGGAGGAGCAATATGTGTCATTACACCCATTTTACCCCAGAAGAGTGGGAGTTGTCAAGAGTTTTGCAAGCTCAGGGATTGAGCAGTCGGGCAATTGCTCGAATGCTCAATCGGTCGCCCTCCTCGGTGAGCCGCGAATTCAAAAGGAGCAGCTATTCCAACGGTACATACCCAGTTCATCATGCAGATAAGCTCTACCAAAAGCGGCGAAAAAACTGCGGCAGAAAAACAAAGCTAAAAAGCGGAGCTGTGTCAACGCACGCTCCGCTTTTGGTTATACAACTCTTTTGTTTCCGGACATTTTCAATTATATCCATAATGCATTGCCGATTAAAAATGGAGTCAGCCCAATTTTAGAAAGAAATTCAGCACCAAGTATATATAAAAATAATGGTGATACAAACACCAGCGTTGTTAAAGCAATACTAACGAAAGATTTGTCACTGAATTTCGACACTGCAAGTGTCGATTCACCAATTATAACACAGGATATTATCCTTATTGCATTTATTAAGAAAAGATAATCGAGTATTGAAATCTTAAGTGGGAAATCCGACAGCTGCATAAGACTTTGTACAGGTGCATAAAGCCATTCACCGCCGTATTCCGTGAATACAGTATAGTACTGAGGGAAAAATGCGATAAGGCAAGCGGTAAGTGAAATTGTGGCGGTAATAAGAACACGACAAATTGCAAGACTTTGTTTACCGCGGATTGTCGAACTTATTATCTTCTGCAAGCCGATTTCCTTGTCTTTGGAATACATCGGAGCAATCAGAACAATAATAAGCAAAACCGCTATCATCGACGGTATCACATCACTTGTGAAGCCGTCAAAGGCAGTAAGCTTATTATATCCCGTGTCATAAATTAGCTCACCCTTGCCGTCAGCACTTACAACCTGCTGCTCAAGATAGGAAAAAGCACGGCTGCCTGCAGTTTCTTGTAAAAGTGCAGAGTAGGCAGCACTGTATCCCTGTGCAGATATTTTTCCGTCAGTATATTTTGTCTGAAGCTCGTTTATCTGTTCCTGAACATCGGCAAAACGCTGTTTTTCCGCATTGATATAGTTATATGTGTCACCGTTTATTTCGCCGCCTATGTCATTGATATAGGCGGTTTTATATCGTTCGTCAACATCGTAATTCATTTTGAATGAATTACCGTAATATGATGAAATACAGATAGCAAGAATAAATGCAAAAGCGCCTTTGCGTTCTATAAAAATACGATATATCTCATGGAGAAGAAGGGACGTGGAAAAAATACTTTTCCTGCTTCCAAGCAAATTATTACTGCTGCTGATTGTATTGGGATAAAAAAACAGTACGGAGCATACCAGCAGTAACGAAACCAGAATTGAAAACACTATACAGATAAAGCTATTACTGAATGGATAACCGAACATATTCAGGTTTAAATACTCACCTGTAATTGCTTGTGTATCTGACAACGCCCATAGATTTGCATATTTAGCGATCGCCATATTTGATTGTGATGGAATCGTAAAAAACAAAACTGCTTCTATTACGATAATCATAGTCGTTATAATAAAAACTGCAGCGTTGCTCCTGATGCAGACACAAAGAAGCGATGCAATAAAACCGAAGGCAGCTGCCGACAAAGCCTTAAGCATTACGCTTAGAAACAGCATTTCTCCTACCGATATAACAAATGGCGAAAACACAAAGCCTTCTACACCCTGAACAGGGCGGCTGATATCACCCAGACCGTAAATAACGCAAGCAGCACCGACATTTGCCAATGAAATGAATACTGCCGATAAAACAGTAATCAGAACAAGCACACAAAGCTTAACCGACGCATAGTACCGTCCACCGTTTTTCATTGATAAAGCGAATTGATTACTGTTCCTATCAGCAAAGAGAAGTATAGCGGCAATAACAGCTATCACAAGAACAGAAATATTACCCACAACATTTGAAACGGCTGTGTTTATACCCCTCGAAGCTGAATATTCAGGCTGTATATTCATCGCATTTTTGTATGCCTCGGCAGATTTGATAATACTGCGGTATTCAAAGGAGTTTTCATCGGCAAACAGCGAAAATCCCGACAACGCGTCCGCCTGTTCACCGAAGGATAAAGCGAGCCGCTCATAATCATTTATCGACGCTATATTCTCAAATTCCTGTTTATAAAGCATATACTTATGAAAAATCTCTACCGAATTCTCATCAAGACTTTCATATTCTGTAATATACTTCGCAGCTCTCTCATCCTCAAAAAGCTCGGGCATATCAAAACCCCAACTCAGCGCATGATATACCGAATACTCGAAATATTTTTCGCTGATATATTCTTCAGCCTGTCGGGAGTCATATCCCTCTGTCTGATCCAAGAGTTCTATATAAAGCTTGTTTTCTATAAGCTCGTCTATGGGAGCGAACGCAGCAAAAAGAAGTGTTGCCGCAGTAAGAATAACAAATATCAGACAGAAGCTCTTGTTTTTTATTACCCTTAATAATTCAGCATTAAACACTCTCATCGTGCTGTACCTTTTCAAAATGTTTCATATACAGTTTTTCTATATCAGAGCAGTTTTCCCGCTCCAAAAGCTGATTTGTTTTACCGGAAGCAACTATTTTTCCGCTTTTCAGCAGAATAACCTCGTCGGCTATATTCTCTATATCCGATACTATATGTGTGGATATGATTACAATCCTTTCCTTTGCGTACTCCTTAATGAGCGAACGCATGATAACACGCTGTCTCGGGTCAAGTCCTGATGTGGGCTCGTCAAGAATAAGGATATCGGGCGTTCCGAGCATTGCCTGTGTAAACAGTAACCGTTGCTTCATACCGCCTGAAAAAGAGCCGATTTTGCTATGGGTATGATCGCTTAGCTCAACCTTTCCGAGCAGCTCATGCATCTGTGCTTCTGCCGATTTTTTGTCAATTCCCTTCAAGCCCGCTATGTAACCTATGAATCTTTCGGTTGTGAAGCCTTCGGGAAGCGCCTGCTGCTGCGGCATATATCCGATAAAGGATTTATATTTATTCTTTAACTGATTTCTTTCGATACCGTTCAGCGTGACAGTACCCCCTTTATCCTGCGGCAGAATTCCGGCAAGAATATTCATAAAAGAGGATTTACCTGCACCGTTGGGACCCAGAAGAGCATATATTCCGCTGCTAAATGAATATGAAAAACCGTCTAAAGCCAAATGCTTACCATAATGCTTGGAAATGTTACTGACGTTTAAGGCTGTCATGATAAACCTCCGCTGATGTTAAGGGGAATGACGTTGAGTTCTCCTGATAAAAATTCTTCATTTTTGCAATATGAACGGGTATATTTTTCGTCATATCCAAAAACAAAACTCTCGTTTATCGCATTGGGACTAAAGTATATATCAGAGAAAAGAAGCTTGCTCTCATTTTCGGAAATAAGATATGTTTTTAGGTCAGAGGTAATAAGAATCAATTCATTTTTGTATGGCAGAAACGACATTATACTGCCTGAAAAAACGACCTCGCCGCTGCTGTTGATTAGCTCATCATGATTGTCCGCTGATAAATAATAGTATTCATCGCCACAGGCAGCAAGCATTCCGTTCGTTTCGGGAAGCACCGTCATAACGCCGCTGTTTATATCAATTTTTATAGTTTGATTAAGATATGATTCCCAATATTCCGATTCGGAATTTTCAAGCAGCTCTAATCTATCCTCAATTCCCATAGCGCTGTAATCCTTTGTTTGTCCCGTCAGGTAACAGAACAGAGAATCGTTACCTACCGATAGAATAGACAGATTACCATCATAAAGTGCGTCCGTATTATATACAAGCTTAGTGCTGTTTACAGACAAATCAATTTCTATAATGCTGAAATACTCTCTGCCTGATGATACGCTTGCGGTATCCTCTTTTTTCATAATTGTGTCAACAACACAAACATACAGCTTACTGTCTTTATTTCCGATTGACGCAATAACGGGTGAGCCGCAGATTTCATCTGCATTTGACGGCTCCGATTTGTAAGTGTATATTTTCGCTTTGTTGCCGCCGCTTTTATCGCATTTATATAATTCAATTACGTCATAATTATAGAAGTAGTATAAGCTGTCATTATAAATAAAGGGATATATTATCTGTCCTTCATCAATATAAGCTGTGCAGTTCCGGGAATTTCTGTCGTGGGTACAGCCGGATTGAACGCAGGCAGGCGCAGATGAATTATCATTTAAATCTGTATATACAATCAGGTTTGAATCTGCTGAAACTACTATATTTCCACACAATGATGTGCGTCCTATGACAAAGCTGTCATCGTTCTGTTTTTCAGGTGTGCTGCAGCTGCACATTAATAATAAAATTGCAGCTATAATACTGAAACAAAGTGTTTTTCTCATATATTACCTCACAAAACTCCTTGATACAAAATATGCCGTAGCGCAACCTGCCACAATAGCAACAAATCTCAATGCAATAATCAATATTATTGTTTTTCTTGTTAGCTTAAGTCTAGGTCTTTCATTAAAAATGTAACCTAAATCATTACGATAGCATTTTGTATTCTCCTCATAAAGGCGGAAATCATATCATCACCTCGCCCTTTTGTTCTTAAGTATATCACTTATTCGCATGAAAAGCAAGATAATGATTATTATAAAGTGAACCGGCAAGTTCTAATCAATTTTCAAAAATACCGCAATACCCCTTGACAATCTACTCACCCGAATGGATCATAGATACAAAGGAGCGAAAAACTGTGCATTGTATTGAGGAAGAAAAGGAACCGATTGTATTATTACTTTCTTGGAATAAGAAACTTAGGTTCTTTTCTTCCGCGTACTGAAAAGCCCGTTACATAATACTTATATAAATACAGGCACTACATATAAAGAACGGAACAGCGCATATTGCAGCGCTAATATGCAATAGGACAGATCTTCCGTCTGTTGTTTCTAAACCTGAGAAATAATCTCCGATAATGTAAGGACAATTACTCCCATCAAAGCTATGAATACACCTGTAAATTATTTAAGATGTTATAGTAAATGTACGTTCTTGATTGGTTAATGATTTCTTTTGGATTGTAGGTTTTATTCCTCATATATCCTCATGTTTTTTCGAAAAACATTTATAATATTGTTGTCCGGGGTATTCCGCTCTCCTTTGCGGCAGCGTAAACAGATATCTCGCCCCGGTTTATCCGGTCGATAAGCTCCTGCGGAATATCCCGGCACTTTCTGCCGTTGCGCCATTCGGGGTCGGCGGCTCTCGCCGCGTCCATTCCGGCATTAAAGCGCTCGATTATGGTATCGCGCTCAAACTCCGCGAATGCCAGAAGCATTGTTACCATCATCTTGCCCATAGTGGTATTCTCGATAAGTCCCATGTTCATAATGTGTATCTTTACGCCCTTTTCCTGCAAACGGCTGATGTAATCAAGCCCCTGATGTGCGCTCCGGGCGAACCTGTCCAGCTTGCAGACTACCAGTGTATCTCCGGCGCACAGCTTCCCGACAAGCTCCTCAAATATCGGTCGGGACTTCGCGCCGGAATACGCTTCAAGGCTTATCTGCGCACCGGGATAGACGTTCAGTATCTGGCGGCGCTGCTCTTCAAGGGACGTGCCGTAGCGTTCCTAACCTTTGGTTGAAACTCTGCAATAGCCGTAGATCATGGCAGTTCACCTCACTCATCGCTCTTGTTTTTCTTCCCCCGTCCGTCGGGTATTCCGCTAGGCTCTAACACGATCGCTCCGTCCTTGCGCTTTATTTACTGCGTTTTGCCGCACTAAGAAGTATTGCTATAGGGAGAAACAGAATAGTAAGCAGACCATAGATAAATTTCATGCGTTATCTCCCTCCTTTATTTTCCAGGCTCCATTATTCTCATGACCGGTTACTAATTCAGAATCAGCCTCGAGAACAATTGCACCCTCTCTGCGCTTACCGCTTGTCTTAGGCTGAACTACAACCTCATAGCCAAGTTTATCGAACCATTTAAGCAGAGTGTTTGCCATGATTTTGCTATTCAGCGACATAGCAATAGAACTCTGTTACCTATATCCGCAGGCTTGCGCAAGACGTGCTTGAGAAGTTTTAGTCTCTTTCATTACCTCTTTAATAGCTTCTGGTATTTTCATACATATCACCCCTCATTTGATTTTATTCAAGTATCATAGTTTTGTTAATGATTAGGCTAATGCCCGATATTTATCTAAATGGGTACATATTATTAACACTATGCGCATTTTTATTATACTTTACTTATATCATCTTGTCAATATATTCCATGAATAAATCACACGCTCTGAAAGTTTTACTATATAGAATCCTTAAGAAACCGAATCAAGGAGAAACAGCTAAAATTATTCCTGCTGTCGCAGTCGGCGCTGCTTATGTTATCGGCGTTGTTTCAGCTGCTACTGAGGTAGATATGCGAGAGGAAAACAAGATGAAAAGAGCGCCGAAGCAAAGACGGAAAAGAAAATATACTCTTAAGCCGTTCAGTAGAGATGAGGACTTACAGCATAAAATGCAATATTTTAAGGGGTAATATTTTATCCGAATAAATAATCCGACAATGCCGGAGAGGAACGGGAGGTGATAGACTGTTACCAACTCACATCATCAAAGAAATTGCTGAATGTTTACTTCCGGATATCATAACGTTCTATGAATCCGAACTGCTTCTATGATACGAAGTAGTTCGGATGTGCGTAAATTGGTGACCCGTACGGGAATCGAAACAAGCTCCTCGCATTTTGCGCTTTCTTATAACCTGCGAAAAAAGGCTCTGTTATGCGGTTTACAGCAACTTACGCAAAACACGAATTTCATAAATTCCCATATCTTTTTGTAACAATAATACCCAAATAAGACCCACAGATTTGATTTCCCATTGGATATTTCTGCAACCGAGCCGCCCTGTATAGGGGCGGCTTTTTCTCGCATTACTCCATCTGAGCTAGTTCATTAAAGTTGATTTCAGTATTATTAAAATAGTAGTTGGCAACTGTTGCATTACGCTGAATATAATACTTTTCAAGATATACATCAGTAATTTTAGCTGTTGCTATGATAACACTTTTTAAGTATTTTGCTATATCCGAATCTTCTAATCTAAACAGCTTATCGATTATACGGTCATTCAACCTAGTATATGTAGGTGTTGATTTGAAATGTTCATCTACTCTGCCGTTATTGTGCGCCATCATATTTCGAAGATTAACTATATCTATCAAATCATTCCATATCTGTTTATCTAACAATTCTCTAATATTTATGTTAAACGCCTTTTTATAGTTGTTATTTGCCTTCTCAATGTTCATAAAATCATTACCAGTGTGTTTTTTTACAACTTTTCCAATGTAACTGTTATACTTGTTGGATTCACCTAGATTATTTATAAACAATAATGCTTCGAAGTAGTCTCTGAACACTACTTCAATGATAGAGGCAAGTTCAATCATTTCCATTTGATAACAATCATAAGCCAGTAACCATTCTTCAACATTAGGACGCTTTTCTTTTAATTCTTTCAAGCCTAGTCTGTTAATTCTATTTATACGAATAAATCGTGATATCTGTTTCGTAATATTATCGATTGTAGAGCCCGTCCCGCAATGAGAGCAATAATTGAAACCATTAGAACTGTGTAGTTTTTTATCAACTGGTATTACATATATTGAGCCACAATATGGGCAACAAAGTTGATAAAGACGTATACGCCTACGGTGCATATTAGAAAAGAATTCTTCCTGAGATAAAGGTTTTCTTTGGTAGAGCTGGCAGAATTTCAAATAGAATTTGTAGTAATAATCCTTCATAAATACTAAATGATTATAATTAAACTTTGACAAGTATTCTTCGTCAACCAAAGCATATATCTCATTATTTTGTTTTTTCATCATTACGCCTCCATAGACACAAAGTAAATTCTTTTTAGCTTTAACTAAATTATGCCTCTTTTCTTAATCATCTCAATACACTTATCCAAATGCACCCCCGAATAATTGTTCTCCCGCTCAACCATATCAACAGCCTTATCCAAATCAACCCACATCAGACTATCGACCTCGTTTGAACTGCCAAACTCGTTTGACTTGACATAAGCGATAAAGCCTGTCATAATCAGATTTTTCGGTGCAAAATAATAACTCTGCACATACTCGCAGGAGATAACACGCTGTCCCGTTTCCTCAAACACCTCACGGGCAACGGTTTCTTCAAGCGTGTCACCCTTGTGCAGATACCCTGAACAGAGTGTGTAATTCCTTGTGGAAATATAATTCTGTTTCAACAGAAGCACCTGCTCGTTTTCATTGATGATAGCCACAAGGACACAGCTTGCAGGGTTATCAAAATAGAATTTGTCACAGTCGGCACAGTATTTCTGCTCGCCCTCATCACCGATTGTCTTGTATGTAAGCGGCTTGCCACATTGTGTGCAAAAGTTGATATACATTATAGCACCTCATTATATCTTAAATGTATGTCCTAAAATATCAGCCGTTTCTTCTCTATGGTTTTCGCCAAGTTCTTTGCGTACTGTAATCAGGCTTAATGTGTCATATCCCAACTTATGATAGGTTGCTAAAGCGTTGTTGTTCCGAGGAACAACATCCATACATACAGCCATATAGCTTGATTTCTGCTTGATGATGTCCTCTGCTAAATTTATAGAATAACTGCCAATTCCTTGACCTCTATGTAACTTATCAACGAATAAATCTTCTATCCAAGCAACATTTCCACCCTTATACCAAATATGAATAAACCCAACAGGTGTATTATCGCTTTCAATTATATATAATTCGTGCTTTTCAGAAATCTATATTTCTATGTTTTCTTTTGCCTGTGTCAATTCAGGGCTGTTTGCTTGTCCGTTTATTGATGAATGAAAACCAAAGAAAGATATAATATAGTCTATGATTAGACTTTCATAGTTTTCGTTATATGGAACTAATTTTACCATTTAAAGCCCTCCATAGCTTTAGCCATTCCCTGCGGATTATCAATATTAACCTCGTGCCCTGAATTTTTAATTATGATGAATTTAGCATTAGGCAGCTTTTACGCAAGCTTTACAGCCGCCTTTTTATTGACATTATCCTTTTCGCCGCAAAGAACAAGTGCAGGACAAGTCACTTTATCAAGATTGTCTGTAAAATCCATATCCGCCATTGAATTTGTCAGCGTGATAAAATCATTTTTCTTCAAGCCGATGTCCTTAAACTGACTTTCCGGCATAAATTTGAACAGCACATTCTGCACCTTAAGCAGAAATTTCGGCATATCATACTGCGGCGCAATAAGTACAAGTGAATTAACCTTTTGAGGAAAGTCGATAGCGTAATTCAATGCAAGCACAGCGCCGAGTGAAAGTCCGCAAAGGTTAAGCGGCTCGGAAAATCCGTTGCAGAAATCACAGAAAGCGGCATACATTTTGCTGTAATGACAGCTGCCCTCGGTGAGAAAATCGCTTAATTCGGGGCAGATTGTTTCTGTACCTTTAGGCAGAAATGATATTGTTTTGTCCCAGCTTGAAGCGTTTTGCCCCATTCCGTGCAGAAGTATGTATTTCATTTCAGCACCTCCCAAAGCCCGTTCAAATCCATAACCGTATAATCTTGTCCGAAATCAGCATTCCTGTTCCGTCTGTCAATCAGAACAGCCTTACAGCCGAACCGCTTGGCGGTTTTGATATCCTTTTCCTCGTCGCCTATCATAATCATTTCGGAAGCGACAACGCCGAATTTCTCCGCAATATCCGAAAGGCCTTTAGGATTAGGCTTGCGATAGCCGCAGGAGATTGACGAAACATACATATCGAAATATGGCAGCAGTTCAGGGAAATAGCTTTTGTGCAGTTCATCGGGCATTCCAATTGCAACATCTGTGAGAGCTGCAATTTTGTAACCCTCCGCTTTCAGGTTGTCCAAGAAATCAAGCGTTTCGGGGTAGATATACGCAGTCAAATTCATCGACTCATAGAATTTGTTTATGATATCAGAGAGTGTATATTTACCCTGCCAATGAGCGGTAGCCTCGCCAAAAATCACTTCGGGAGTTACATCGACCTCACGAGGATTGATACGGGGATTATAGCTTTTAAGCACCTCAAAGGACTTGTCTATATCATTTTCGGTTATGTTCAAACCAAGTCCCTTGCGGACATAGCGAAAGCCGTCTTTGTAGAAATCCAGCCACGAAAGCGGCATATTCTTGTATTCCATAAGCGTTCCGCCTATGTCGAAAACTATTACTTTCATAATTACTCCTTGTTCTTTACAAGCATAATTTATAAACCCTCTGCCTCTCCATACCCTCACGCCAGCCCAAATACTCCCTCGGCACATCGCAAATCTCCACAAGCTCTGCTCCAAGTTTTTCAATTGTTTTATATGAAGCAATATTACTCTTATCACAAGTCAGATAAATAAAATCCATACCGTGAAATCGGGCAACATGAAGCACTATCAAACTTGCCATATAAGCATAATCATTTCCACGATATTCCTTGAAAATCTCATAGCCGATATGTCCGTTGTAATATGAATGAAAGTTGTTACCGATACGGACACTGATTTTGCCGACTGTTGCGCTGTCTGCTTTTCTTATAATGTCATAATAATAGAATGGTATCATTTCATCATCGCCGCTGTATTTCTGTGTGATTTTCAGAATTAGTTCATCATTTTCAAGTATATCGTATTTATCTGCAAATTTAAACATAGTTCAACCTCGTAAATCATCACATAAAAATTATTTATTTCTTAATCCTGCTCTCAATATCCTCAACAGAAGGCAGCTGTTTTTCTAGTTCCTCGGGCAGGCTTTTTGTTATATTATATTCGCTGACGCCCATAGGCTTTGACATATCTTTTAGTGCGTATTCTGCTACAAGGTTATTCTTGCTCTTGCAAAGAAGCAAGCCGATAGAGGGGTTATCCTCGTCACGCTTCAGTATTCCGTCAACAGCCGAAAGATAAAAATTAAGCTGACCTGCAAATTCAGGCTTGAACTCGCCTGTCTTTAACTCTATAACCACATAACAGCGCAGATTTAGGTTGTAAAACAGCAAGTCGATATAAAAATCATCGCCGCCCACATTCAGACGGTACTGATTTCCAAGAAAAGCAAAGCCGGTTCCAAGCTCAAGCAGGAGCTTTGTAACGTCCTTGACAAGAGCCTCCTCAATATCCCTCTCGACCATATCTTCTCGGAATGGAACGAAATCAAATACATACGGGTCTTTCATAGTCTGCACAGCAAGCTCGCTTTGCGGCGCAGGAAGGCGACTTTCAAAATTTGAAATCTTATCCACCGTTGCCTGTCGTTCATATAAACCGCTTTCTATCTGATGGATAAGTACACTGTGCGACCAACCATTTTCGCAAGTTTTTCTGATATACCACTCACGTTTTGAAAATTCTTTAACCTTATCTAAAATAACGCAGTTGTGCGACCACGGAATTTGTGCAGACACTGTCTGCACAAATTGCTCATCAGGATATTCAGCAGCAAATTTCGACATATATTTCAGATTTCGTATGGAATAACCCTTGGTGTCGGGAAAAGATATGCGAATATCAGCGGCGAGATTTTCGATAAACTTATTGCCCCAGGTTTTATGCTCGTTAATAATCCTGCCGATGTTGTAATAAAGCATAATCAGCTCTCTGTTTACGCTGACGGCGGCTTTATATTGTGCGCTTTTTATTTCAAGCTTTATTGTTTCAACAATATCAAGATACTCGTTATTATTTATAAGCATAGTCTTTCCTCCGCATTCTGTATGAACTAATTATATCATACCAAGCCCGAAATTTCAATATGAATTCTCACTTCCACGGCGTATTTTCCTCGGAGTAAACCTCGGAGCTGTTCTTAATAGCGGTGGTTACTTGCTCAAAAAGATAATGAACATAAGCGTTTTTCATAACGCTGTTTTCTCTCATCTGTTGAACGCTCTCGCCGTCGTTCCAATCAATTTCCCAACAGGCTCTTTTCTCAAAATAAATGATTAGCGTGCCAAGAACGCTGGAAGCGGTTTCGCCTATCCCGTGGTGCAGGTAGTTTTCAAAAACACTATCCTCGCCTAATTCGGCAAACAGGTGGTTGATAATCGTCAGCTCCTTATACCTCTTGTCATCAACAAGCTTTGACAAGTATTCCGCTGCCTGATTTGACAACCCCGTAAACTCGCACACGGTTTTCATCTTTCCCTTTTGGGCAGTTGTGTTCGTTCTTCCGATAAGGTAATCAGCATTCACATTCAGCACATTTGCAATCCTTGCGAGTATCTCAATATCCGGCATACGCTTATCATTCTCGTAGTAGCCGAGGGTGCTTTTGGATATGCCGACCATATCGGCGAACTGCTCAATGGTGTATCCGTTCTCCTTGCGCAATTCCCTCAATCTTTTTCCAAACACCTGTTCGCAGGTGTTTTTTGTTTGTTCAACCATAGAAATCCTCCTCATAATATTATCAAAAAGACTATATTTGTGGAAATGCAAACATTTTACCACAAGCAGCTTGACAGGTTAATTGTGAAATGGTATAATCACATTATCGCCCACGATAGTCACCCT
>JBJESD010000147.1:0-5975 GCA_051882595.1 Oscillospiraceae bacterium
AATTATACCATATCCTTGCGGATATGGTATAATAAACGCAGAGCGTTTATTATACATTAAAAGTCCTCGCACATCCGCAAATCAAAGATTTGCTCCGTGCGTATCGGACAATTATACCATAAAATCTTCGATTTTATGGTATAATTTCATTACCACCATATTTGTTGAAAAGGGATTATTCATGGTAAAAAACATAATAAATAAAATAAGACAAAACAGTTTCCTGTTTGAACAGCTGGTAAAACGCGACTTTACAAAAAAATACAAACGTACTGTACTTGGTATGTTGTGGAGCGTTATCGGTCCTCTTATGACGCTGGGCGTTATGGCACTGGTATTCACGCAGTTCTTTGGCAGAACCATGGAGCACTACATAATCTATCTGTTCTGCGGAAACCTGCTGTTCAGCTATTTCAAGGAATCCACCACTACCGGAATGACCGCGCTGTACGATAACTCCGGTATTTTCTCCAAGGTCAATGTCCCGAAATATATGTTCCTGCTTTCAAAGAACGTTTCCGCGCTGATCAATTTCTGCATTAATGTCATCGTTCTTTTTGCTTTCTGCATCTTTGACGGCGTGACGTTCACCTGGAAGTTCATTATGCTGCTCTATCCCATTGGCTGTCTTGTTGTATTCAATCTGGGCATGGGACTTATTCTGTCGGCGCTGTATCTGATGTTCCGCGATATGAAGTATCTGTACGATATTTTTACACTTCTTCTGATGTATGTATCGGCAATATTCTATTCCATCGACACATATCCGCAGGATATTCAGTACCTGTTTAATCTCAACCCCGTATATGTCTATATCAGTTATTTCCGCAAGATCATTCTTGAGGGCGAGATACCGAAATTCACCCTCCATCTGTTGGCGGCAGGATATGCACTTGCCGCACTGCTTGTCGGAGCGGTAATTTACAAGAAAAAGAACTATAAGTTTCTGTATTATATCTAATGGGAGAAAGTATGAGCAATCCGGTTATAGAAGCAAAAAATGTGTCTATCAAATATATCTTAGGCGACCTGCGCAACATCGGACTGAAAGAATACGTCATGAAGAAGCTCACCGGCAAATATCAGGTGCAGAGCTTCATGGCAGTGGACAACGTCAGCTTTACCGTCGAGCAGGGCGATATGCTGGGAATTATCGGCACGAACGGCGCAGGAAAATCCACGTTGCTTAAGGCTGTCACACAGATAATGGTACCCACTAAGGGAAGCATAAAGGTCAATGGCAAAATCGCCGCACTGCTGGAGCTTGCCAGCGGCTTCGACGGCGACCTGAACCTTAAGGAAAATGCCTATCTTCGCGGCGCTATGCTTGGATACACCCGAAAATACATGGACGAAAAGTACCCCGATATTCTCGCCTTTTCGGAGCTTCAGGAGTACGAGAACCGCCCGTTCAAGCAGCTTTCCAGCGGCATGAAGTCCAGAATCGCTTTCTCGATAGCCAGTATGGTAGAGCCGGAGATCCTAATTCTCGATGAGGTACTGTCGGTAGGCGACGGCGCATTCCGCGAGAAAAGCGAGGCAAAAATGCAGGAAATAATCCGCAACGGCAAGGCGACTATCCTTGTATCTCACTCTATCCCACAAATTCGCAGGATGTGCAACAAGGTGCTGTGGCTGGATCACGGCAAACAGATAGCCTTCGGCGAATCGGGACCTATCTGCGATAAATATGAAGAATTCCTTAAAACTAAAAAGCTGCCCGAAATAACACAATGAACAATATTCAGATATTTATGTGCTGCCATAAGGATTACGATATCCTGCCTGCGCTGTGCCTGCCCATACAATGCGGCGCGGCGCTTAATCCTCCGATAAAGGGCGCTGTTGCAGATAACACAGGCGACAACATATCGGCGAAAAACCGCGAGTACTGCGAGCTTACCGCCCATTATTTCGCGTGGAAGAACGTCCAAGCGGAGTATTACGGATTTTGCCACTACCGGCGATTTTTCTGTGCGAATGAAAGCATAAAGCAGCCCTACCTTGCTCTGGGAAAAAAGCTTGATAAAAGGCTTTTGGGCGACGAAAACTACTGGAGTCAGCTTGTACCGCAGTATGAAATGATCCTGCCGAAAAGCGAGGATATGGGCATTACGGCGCGGCAGCATTATTGCACCTCGGCACACCACTTCGGCGAGGATCTGGAGCTTTTCCTTATGCTCCTCTCGCAGGAGGCTCCGCAGCTTACAGAGGCGGCAGAGAAATATATGTCGCAAAACCGCCAGTATTTCTGCAATATGTTTATAATGAACAGAGCGCATTTTTATGAATACTGCGATATTCTGTTTTCTGTTCTTCAAAAATTTGACAAGCAAAAGGTACTGCACGGAGATTTCCAGTCGGACAGAACAGACGGCTATCTCGGAGAGATTTTCACCGGCATATATGTGACCTATTGCCGTGAACGCGGCGAGAAAATAAAGGAGCTTACGAGGCTGGACGTGGGCTGTCCGGCGAAAAAGCGGATCACCTGTGCGCTTCTTCCGCCGGAAAGCAAGGCGCGGTTCCTTGCGAAAAAGATGGTAAAGAAAATAAGGGGATAAAATGTACGACTATCTTATTGTTGGAGCAGGATTTTTCGGTGCAGTATTCGCCAGGGAAATGACCGACCGCGGCAAAAAATGCCTTGTGATCGACAAGCGTTCCCATATCGGCGGAAACTGCTTCACAGAGCGCATTCTGGACATAAATGTGCACAGGTATGGCGCACACATTTTCCATACCTCCGACCGGGAAATATGGGACTATGTAAACCGATTCGCCGAGTTCAACCGCTTTGTCAACTCCCCCGTTGCGGTTTATGGGGACGAGCTGTATAATCTCCCCTTCAACATGAACACATTCAGTAAGATGTGGGGCGTAAAAACTCCTGCCGAAGCCAAAGCATTTATTGCACAGCAAATATCAGAGCTGCACATCACCGATCCGAAAAATCTCGAGGAACAAGCACTTATGCTCGTCGGCACGGATGTTTACGAAAAACTGGTAAAGGGCTACACTGAAAAACAGTGGGGACGCAGCTGCAGCGAGCTCCCGGCGTTTATCATAAAACGGCTTCCGCTGCGCTTTACCTTTGACAACAACTATTTTTCCGACAGCTATCAGGGTATCCCGACGGGAGGATATACACAGATTTTTGAGCGTCTGCTTGACGGAATTGATGTTCGGCTCGATACCGACTACAATGATATCAAAAATGAAAGGCTTGCAGACAAAATCGTGTACAGCGGCTGTATCGACGAGTTCTTCGGTTATTGCTTCGGTGAGCTGGAATACCGCTCGGTGCGGTTCGAGGATGAAATACCGGATACAGACAACTTCCAGGGCAATGCTGTCGTTAACTACACCTCGGCAGAGGTTCCGTATACACGAATAATCGAGCATAAGCATTTTGAATTCGGAACGCAGGAAAAAACAGTTATCAGCCGGGAATACCCCACGGAATGGCATCGCGGCATCGAGCCGTATTATCCGGTTAACGACGAGAGGAACACTGCGCTCTATGAAAAGTACAACGAGCTTGCAAAATCACGCACGGATGTGATTTTCGGCGGCAGACTCGGGCAGTACAAGTATTATGATATGGACAAGGTTATCAGAGCGGCTCTGGACGCAGTAACGCAAGAAACAAAGAGGTGAGCTAATGCAGCTGCAAAGCGTCATAATACCCGATGAGGAGCAATGCAATGAGCTGTATTTCAGGGGAAGTTTATCGCTTAAAGTCGGCGAGGTCCTTACCCTTGACACATACTTTAACAGCTTTTCATACACAAAATACCGCGAATACACCACCGTGGAGAAGGTGTTTTTCCTCTGCGAATTCAGCGGCAGAGCAAAAGTCGAGCTGTGCGTTTTCGACGGCGATGAGCATACTGTTTGCGGCGGTGAATTCTGCGGTCGGGCGGAGCTTTCCGCAGATTTTTCATCCCTTCCTGCAAACGGATTTCTTTACCCCAAAATCACCGCAATAACACAGCTCGCTTTCGTAAGCGGAGAATATAGGGCGCATTGCGCAAAGCGTGATATTTCCTGCTGTATCGCTATATGCACCTACAAAAGAGAGAGCTATGTGCTCAATAACACCGCAATGCTGAAAGACTTTGATTTCAGCCTGATAGATCGGGTCTTTGTGATAGATAATGGCAATACGCTTGACAGCGAGGCGATCTCCGATGATTTCGTAAAAATTCTGCCAAACAAGAATTATGGCGGCAGCGGTGGGTTTACAAGAGGTCTGATCGAAGCTTTGGACGGCGGTTATTCTCACGTTATACTGATGGACGATGATGTGGAATTTCACCCTGAGGTATTAGAGCGAATGTCGGTGTTTGTTTCTCTGCTGAAGCCGGATTTCGCCGAAGCACATTTCAGTGCGGCAATGCTTTCGCAGAATGTGCCATATATCCAGTTTGAGCAGGGTGCGGATTGGGATGGTCTTCGCATCCGCCACGGCGGTCATAATATAGATGTCCGCAGTTCCATGGCACTTCTTGATAATCAGGCAGACGATGATATCAGCTACGGAGCCTGGTGGTGCTTTATGCTTCCTGTTTCGGATCTGCATAAATTCGGGCTGCCCTATCCGTTCTTCATCAAGATGGATGATGTAGAATACGGAATGCGCACCTGCGCAAATTCCCCGATCATAACAATGAACGGCGTCGCTGTAAGGCACGAGGACTTTGACAATAAATACAGTATGCATCTGGAATACTATCTTTTCCGCAACCAGCTTGTACTTAATACAATACAGAACAAAAAGCCGCTTGCCAATGGAATATTCCGATTTCTCGCAGTGTCCTTCAAGCATCTGGTGCTTTATCGGTATGACAATATCCCGATGATACTGATGGCAGTTGACGACTATCTGTGCGGAGTGGATTTTTTCCTTAATTGCGATGAAGAACAGCTTAACCGTAAGCTTATCAATATCGCTCCAAAGCTGAGACCTCTGTCCGATATCCAGGGCTGGGACGAGGATATGCGCCTTGCACCGCGCGGCAGAGACCACAAGGTGCTTACTCCGATGTCAGTGGCTACACTTGCAGGGCATATCATACCGTCATTTATGCTGAAAAAGGAAATCGGAGCAGCTCCCCTGTCAACAGCAGGAGCAGCGGATGTACTTCGCCGCAGGGCTGTCATTCAGTATCAGGTAGGCGGAGATACCGGTATCCTCACAAAAAGAAGCTTCAAAAAATTCGTGATCTGCTCATTCAGAATACTGGGTACATTGTTCAAGCTGATATTCGGTTTCGGCAAGGCCCGAAAGAGCTTCCTGACCCGTAAAGACGAAATAACATCGGAAGACTTCTGGCGCAGGCATCTTGAAATACATTAATGCTGCTTTTGAGGGCTAATACATTGATCTATGAAAAATGAAACAACACAACTATATATCATCAGCACATATTATCATGCGCTCATCACCTGCATAAAGCGATTTCGCTCCGAAAACCCCGCCGATATACTTGTGACCGACTATATTCCCCAGCACGAATTGCTGGCGCAAAAGCTGCGCGAAAGCGGCATTTTTGAGCAGGTTTACTGCGTCGGCAGAATTCATGAATATGCCCCCAAAAACAAACCGGATTTCATCTTCAATTACCACAGAAAGAACGCTGAGGAAATCGAGAAGCAGCTGGATTTCTCGCTGAGAGAATATGATGATATTTATATTTTCCATGATGATACATGGTTCGCCCATTACCTTAAATGCGCAAAGATATCATACAATCTTATAGAGGACGCGCTGGACAGCTATAAATCCATTTCCCGTTCGGCGTTCGGTTATATGCTTCATAAAGCGGATATTAAGGCGTTTGTCAAAAACATTTTCCGTATCGGATATGTTTTCTGCGGTTACGACCGTTTTACAAAAAGCGTAGAAGTCAACAGCATTGACGGCGTTGAAATAAAAAGTCTGGCAGGCAATAAGCTTACGGAGCTTCCCC
>JBJESD010000148.1:0-24958 GCA_051882595.1 Oscillospiraceae bacterium
TGGGCGAATTGGGCATACAGCTCCTATGCAAATGAGATCGAATATACCAAGTACAAGTACGCCAAGTTCACAAACATATGGAAGTTTAAGGTAGAGCCTAAGACTAACAACATAAATGATGGCGAAGAAGTGATCGTTGCGGATGGCGTATATAACATCAGAACCGCCAAATCAGCATTCTTTGTCAATGTGAAGGACAACGGCACTGAGAACACCACTAATGTAAACATCCGCACCCGTAACAACAATGGATCTCAGGATTTCTATATCTATCGCGAGAGCAACGGCTGGTATAAGATAAGGCATATTTACAGCAGAAAGAGCCTTGATGTGTCAGGAGCTGTCGCAGGCAATGGCACGAATATACAGCTTTGGGACGACTTCGATGCCGACGCGCAGCGCTGGAAGTTCTACAAGACCGGAGACGGATTATGCCTCAAGAATGCTCTGGGATATTACTTTGACGTTGCCGGCGGCGTTTTCTTAACCGGCACAAATATCCAGACATGGGAAAAGAACGACACTGCTTCGCAGCGGTTCTATCTGGACAAGGTAAGCGGCTACGGTATGATATCATACGATGTTGATGTCGATCTTGCTATCCACAGAACAATGGACTATAACAGCTCCAGCACTATTGGAACTGTTGCGGAGGGCGAGATAGTTCGCATTCTGGAAAGAAACGGAAAGTATGCTTACATAAAGTACAGAGATATAATTGACGGCTGGTGCTCCGGCAAGTACGTTATTGATGTATGATAACAAAATAATGCTAATCCCCCGAGGGCTATCTCGGGGGATTGAGGCTGTCGATAAACCGCCATCTGCGGCGTCAACCACATAACGGCAGGCACAAAGCCTAGCCGTTATGTGCGTTTAGAGTAACACGAAGTGTTATTCGTGCATCTGACGGCTTCTCGCCAGCCTGATAATTAACTTTTTCGACAGACTTATCCCCCGAGGGCTTTCTCGGGGGATTTTCCGTATATTAATCAAACTGCGTACAAAAAGAAAAACCCCGTCTTTGCAGACGAGGTTTTGGCGGAGAACAAGGGATTCGAACCCTCGCGCCGGTTACCCGACCTACTCCCTTAGCAGGGGAGCCCCTTCACCACTTGGGTAATTCTCCAAATGCCGATAATTGCTATTACATATCACGCAATCAATTATACCATGTTGCCACGGGTTTGTCAAGGGCTTTTTGAAATTTTGCTCAAATTTATTGCCGGGCAGGGTCAGACGGCGGCTGAAAGCGGCTGCAAAAGCCGCCTTGCCGCACACGCCGGGTCGTTGAACCTGCTGAAAAGCGCCGCGCTCTGCTGCTGTGCCATAAATCCGAGAATTCTCCCGCGGCTGTGCACTATATTATCTTCCAGAATGTGGGTATCTGCATATCGCGGAACAGCTTTATCTGAGCCTGTGCGCGGTCGCAGGCAGCGTAAAGCTCCTCGTTTTGCTCCTGCGCAAAGGATTCTATTTCCGCTATCGAGGAGGTTATCTCCAGCGCGTGACCGAGGTCGTTTATCAGGATGTTGTATTTAAGCACGCTGCTCCATGTGTCGCTAAGCTGCCGCGCAGCGGATACGCAGGCGTACTTGTCCCCGTCGGTGTATGCCTTTTCGGTCTGCTCAACAAGCTGCGACATCTTAGAAGCCGTGCTGTCTGCCGCTACAACGGAAACGGTGCAGCCCACCGCCATAAAGGCGAGGATGGATATGCTTACTGCAAGCCTGTTCATGCTTTCTTCCCCCTTTCGCGCGGAATAAGGGTGATTTTGCCGTTCTTATCCGCAGTCATAAGGAAAACATCCTTTTGCGAGATGTTGTTTTCGCGCAGCTTTTCTTTCAGCCAGCCCATGCCCAAGCCCAGCAGACCAAGCTGCTCGGGGTCTGAGATGCCGTCGCGGATTATCACCGAGGGAGGGTCGCTGGTGCTTCCGCCGCAGCTGACATTGGACTTAGTGGCGTTCTGATAATCGGTTTTTTGCAGGAAATTGATTTTGCCTGTGGTTTCAACTATTGCGTAGTAGACCTCGCTGATGTCGAAAATCTGCTGCTCGCGCATTGCCTCTACAAGATCATCGACGGTATAGCGCAGACGGGTCATCTCTTTTTGCTGGATAACGCCCTCGGATATGATAATGCGCGGACTGCCGATGAAGAACTTGCGGAAGCGCGGAGATTTCAGCATTATCGAGGATATGATAACGTCCAGGCAAACCAACGTCAATATCGGGATAATGCCCATTATCATCGGCACGGAAGCGTCCTCGACGGGGATAGAGGCGATATTTGAAATAAGTATCGTCACTACCAGCTCTGACGGCTGAAGCTCGCCCAGCTGACGCTTGCCCATAAGCCTCAGCGAAAAAGCTATCATAATGTACAGAATGCAGGCGCGGATAAGAATTACAGCCACAATGTTACCTCTCTTTGTTGTTTTGGTGTTATTGTTGCACAGTTGGCTGAAAATATACAGCGCATTTTCCGACCGAGGAACAGCGGCATTTTGCCGCAGAAAAAGCAGATTTTTCCGCGATTTGTGAAAGTTATGTGGTTTTTCTTCTCTACCCCTTGAAAAAAACGGTGATATGAGTTATAATAGTATAGTATATCGCATTTTGCGGTATGCGATTAGCTGTTGGCTATACGGACAATAATGAATTATGGCAACACCGCACAAAGACCGCCTTACGGCTTTGCGCACGCCTTACTTGCATCTTTTCCGTCATAGCGTTATGCGTAAAGCGCATAATGCGTGCACAAAATATCGCTTGATCGCATCATCTGCTTCGCAGAAAACGCTGCGTTAGCCAACCTACGCTCAATTTATACAATCTGACGAAAAATCTGACTTCGTAATCCGCACGCAATCTTTGTGCGGTATTGCCTTAAGCTTATCCGGACTGTCGATAAACCGTCATCTTCATCGTCAGCCCGAGAGTTGACTTTTTCGACAAGCTGCTTACTACATTTTAAGGAGATATCTATGACAAATCCTATCCAAAGGATGCAGGGTCCGCTGTTCGACCTGCTTGCTTTTCTTACCGGCAAAGCCGATATCGTTACGGTTATCATTTCGTTTTTCTCGGTTGCGGTGATAATTCTGCTGGTGTTCCCGATACACGAGTGCGCGCATGGCTTGATGGCAAAGTATCTCGGCGATGATACCGCTGAAAGTCAGGGCAGACTTACGCTCAATCCGTTCGACCACATCGACCCCATGGGCGCGTTTGCTATGTGCCTTTGCTGTATTGGCTGGGCGAAGCCCGTTCCGGTGAACATCCGCCGCTGCACCAAGGTAAAGGCGCGCACCGCCCTTGCGCTGACAGCGCTTGCAGGACCTGTTGCAAACTTCCTGCTGTCCTACATTATTCTTATCATCGTAAAGCTGCTGTTTGTCTTTGCTGCGCCCAGCACAACAATGGCTTATGTGATACTGGCACTGTCCTATGTCGTCAATATCAATATCTACCTCGGCGTTTTCAACCTTGTTCCCATTCCGCCGTTTGACGGCTATAAGATACTGTATTCTTTTCTTCCTGCAAAGGCAGGCAGGTTTATGGAGCAGAACGGACATATCATCAATATCGCGTTTTTCGCGCTGCTGATTTTCGGTCTGCTGGATCTGCCGCTCGGACTTATTTCGGACGGAATGTGGTGGCTGCTTGACAAGGCTTCGTTCTTCATTCCCATTGCGTAAGGATAAGGCAGAGCATGGAGGAGTTAAGCTTTAAGCTCGAGGTGTTCGAGGGTCCGCTGGACCTTATGCTGTCGCTTATTCAAAAGCACAAGCTGAACATATACGATATCGAGATAAGCATACTGCTTGAGCAGTTCATGATATACCTCGAGCGCATGACGCAGGCGGATTTAGAGGTCACCTCGGATTTTCTGGAGATGGCGGCGCGGCTTATACTGATAAAGTCGGCGGCGCTTCTGCCTAAGGAAGAGGCAGAGGAGCTTAAAAAGGAGATCCAGGGCGCGCTTATCGAATATGCGCTGTGCAAGACCATGGCAGAGCGCTTCAAAAAGAGGTACTGCGGCGACTGCCTGTTTGTACGTTCACCTGCGCAGATAGATTACGACCGCAGCTACAACAAGACCCACCAGCCCGAGGAGCTTATGCTCGCCCTCGGCGCGGTAACAGACAGGGGCAGAAAAAAGGCGAGCTATCGTCCGAAATCCATAAAGCCTATCGTTGCGAAAAGCTATGTAACGGTGTTCACGGGAATAATCGCGGTGCTTAAGTCGCTGCGCAGAAAGGGCAGTGTTACGATGGACGAATTGTATGCCGACCAGCCGCGCTCGCGCGAGGTTGCAACGTTTCTGGCGATACTGGAGCTTTCAAAGCAGGGGCGCATCATAATATCCGAGGATGGCGCAAGCGTGCGCATGGCGACGCGCGCCGACAGGGAGGAAGCAGATGAAATTCACTGACGGAATGGCGGTTGTCGAGGCGATACTTTTCGCCTGCGGAGAACCGATAGAGCTTGAAAAGCTTGCTGCGGCAGCCGGGATAGAAAAGGACACTGTCGCGAAGATAGTTGACCGCCTTAACGACCGTTACCGCGAGCAGGAGGGCGGACTTCAGATATCAAGGCTTGGCACAAGCTATCAGATGATGACGCGTCCCGAGTTCGCCCCGCAGATAAAGGCTGCGCTGGAAACCAGACGGCAGGTTCCGCTGACGCAGGCGGCGCTTGAGGTGCTTGCTATCGTCGCATACAACCAGCCCGTTACGAAGAGCTTTGTCGAGCAGGTGCGCGGAGTTGACAGCTCGGGCGTGGTTAATTCCCTTGTCGAGCGCGACCTGCTGGAGGAGTACGGCAGACTGGATCTGCCGGGACGTCCGATAGCGTACCGAACAACGGAGAACTTTCTGCGCTGCTTTGGGATACAGGATATATCGCAGCTTCCGCCGCTCCCCGACAGCAGCGGTCAGATAGACTTTGACGAGTACGAGGAAATGACATTTTCGGGCGACTGACAACAGCGTTGATGAAAGGCGGTGGTACCGACGGGCTGGATAATCGCAGGCGGCATAATATTACTGATAATACTGCTGCTGGCTATTCCCGTAGCGATAAGGTTTGAGTACGGCAGCGGCTTGTATTTAAAGGCGCGGTACCTGTTCATAACGCTGTACAAGATACCGGCGAAGCCGAAAAAGCGCAAAAAAAGCAAAAAGAGCAAGAAAAGCAAATCCGAAAAGGCTGCCGCAAAGCATGGCAATATCGCAGAAAAGCAGCCCGAAAAGACTTCCGACTCAGCGGAGGATACCGCAAAAGAGCAGCAAAAAGCCGCAAAAGAGAAAAATCCCAAGGTGCCCACTCTAGCAGAGATACTCGAGCTTGTAAAGGCGTTTGTGGACAGTCTTGGCAAGCCGCTTAAAAAGCTGCTTAAGCGCATAAACATCAGCGATTTCAGCCTTGTCATGGTGTGCGGAGGAAGCGACGCAGCAAGGGCTGCGCTTAAATTCGGCGCGGTAAACTACGCGGTGGGAAACGCGCTTGGCTGGCTTGGAAGCTTCTTTACCATAAAGGAGCCGCACATTGATATAAATGTTGATTTCCAATCCGAGCAAACAACAACACAGTGCAGCTGCACCATAAGACTGAGCGCGCTTGTGCTGCTGATTTTCGTGTTTAATTTCCTGTTCAGACTGATTCTGCGCGCTTTGCGAAGCGACAGGATAATGGCATATCTCAAGCGGCTTAAGGGCAGCGGAGAAAAAAAGAAAAAATAGCGGACATTGGCAAGCTTCATTGTCCGTTTCAGCAGCTGTGCACATCGGCGTCACGCTGTGCGGTGCTGTAATATAATCAACAACAACAAGAGGCATCGCCTCATTCTGAAAGGAGTATTATTATGGCAGACAGACATCCTATCGAGGGCGTAATGGGAGTATCAATGGAAAAGCTCCATGAGATGACCGACGTCAACACTATCATCGGCGACCCCATAACCTCGCCCGACGGAACCATAGTTATACCTGTATCCAAGGTATCGTTCGGCTTTGTGTCGGGCGGCAGCGACCTCCCCATGCAGACCGCGGAGAAATTCGCAGGCGGCTCGGGCGCAGGCGTTACGGTAAAGCCCGTGGCTTTCATCGTTATCAAGAAGGACGGCGACGTTAAGCTTATGGAGCTCGGCGCAAAGGGAAGTCCCGTAGACGGCATCATCGAGGCGGTGCCCGGCATTATCGACAAGCTTAAGGGCATCATCGGCAAAAAGAAGGACGGCACAGACAGCGCGGCAGAGGACGCCGCAGAAGCTCTCGACTCTGCCGAAAAGCAATAATCCGGCAAGGTATAAACTGCCGCATACTGCACATCCTATCAGCGGATAACATTGGTTTTTCGGAGGAACAGCAGTATGAAAAAGCGAGTTTATACAGCTCTGGCAATCATTGTCGCCGCGATGGCATCCAATGTCATCGCGGTTTGTGCGTGCGCTGCACCGGAGGATATCTCGGCAGTAAGCGCCATACTTATCGAGGCAGAGACCGGAACGGTCGTCTATGAAAAGAATGCGGACGCGCAGCGCGCCATGGCAAGCACCACAAAAATAATGACCGCGATACTGACTATCGAGGCAGGCGACCTTGACCGCGAGTTTGTCGCAGACCCTCTCGCCATACGCGTAGAGGGCACCTCTATGGGGCTTAAAGAGGGCGACCGCGTTTCGCGCAGGGATCTGCTGTACGGAATACTTCTTCCGTCGGGCAACGACGCGGCGAATGCCGCAGCGGTATCCGTCGGCGGCAGCATCAGCGGATTTGTTCGGATGATGAATGAAAAGGCAGAGCAGCTCGGGCTGAGCTCTACCCACTTTGTCACGCCGTCGGGACTGGACGCGGATGGGCACTTCACCACGGCGCGCGACCTCGCCATGCTTACCGCATACGCGATGAAAAACGAGGTTTTCCGCAGTATCGTCTGCTGCAAGCAGGCAGAGGTGGAGTTCGGAAATCCGCCGTATAAGCGCACGCTGTACAACTCCAACAAGCTGCTGAGCCGCTACGAGGGCGCAGTGGGAGTAAAAACGGGCTTCACCGACAACGCAAGGCGCTGCCTTGTATCGGCGGCAGAGCGCGGCGGAGTAATGCTTATCGCGGTGACGCTCAACGCCGGCGACGACTGGAACGACCATGCAAAAATGCTGGACTATGGCTTTTCGCAGGTGTTCCGCTATCCGCTGGAGCTTTCGTGCAGCAGGCGAGTAGCGGTCGCAGGCACGGGTCAGTCGGTGGAGGTCTGTGCCGAGCCGGACGGGATATCCCTGCTTCCCGGGCAGCGCGAGCGGCTTACGCGCAGGGTGATGCTTCCCGGCTTCGTTTACGGCAGCGTAAGGCAGGGCGAGCAGCTCGGCGAGCTTCAGTTCCTGCTTGAGGGCAGGGTGGTAAAGACCTGTCCGCTGTATGCGCAGAGCAGCGTAAGCGTTTGTGAGGAGGAGCTGTCGCTGCTGCAAAGACTGCTCTCAAAATTCGGCTTGTATATTTAGCGGCTTCATAAAGTAATAAAATACGTCGGGAGACGGAGGTAAATATTATGGAAAAAATCAGAATTCAGAAGATAATCGCGGACAGCGGCTACTGCTCGCGCCGCAAGGCAGAGGAGTTCATCTCGGACGGCATGGTCACCGTAAACGGCAGACCCTGCTCGCTGGGAGATAAGGCGGACCCGCGCTCCGACCTGATAAAGGTGGGCGCGGACATCATTCCGGCAGAGCGCGCCGAAAAGCGCTACATCATCCTCAATAAGCCGCGCGGCTACGTCACCTCAATGGCGGATGAAAAGGGCAGGAGGATAGCCGCAGAGCTTCTGACCGATGTAAAGGAGCGCGTTTATCCCGTAGGCAGGCTTGACCGCAATTCCGAGGGTATGCTGATTTTCACCAACGACGGTGAGTTTGCAAACGACATCATGCATCCCTCGCGGCATATAGCAAAGACCTACCGCGTTACCATCGACGGCAGGGTGAACGAGGATCAGCTCTCCATGCTGATGTCCGGAGTTGAGATAGAGGACGGCGTAACCACGCTTCCCTGCGTTGTCGAGGTGCTGACGGAGGAGCCGACTCGCACTGTTCTCCGCTTTGTCATCAAGGAGGGAAAAAACCGCCAGATTCGCCGTATGTGCGAGGCTGTGGGACTTCAGGTCGGCAGACTTCGCCGCACAGCCATAGGCGGCGTAAAGCTTGGAATGCTGGGTCCCGGCGAGTACCGCGACCTGACTAAGGAGGAGCTTAGAAAGCTCCGCACCGCAGTGGGCAAGGGCATTAAGCAGGGCAGAGGCTAAGGAGGGTACATATATGGTCGAGATACTGCAAAACAAGCAGAACACGGAAAAAACGGAGTTCATCGCCTCGGAAAACGGAAATCCGCTCGGCAGATGCGCAGGAGTGCTTTCGGGCGATACGTTCGTGTTTGACGAGCTGGAGTGCGGCGAGTTTTTCGCAGACGGTCTTGTAAGGGCGATACTTAATCTTATGGATCTGCACGGAATTGAAAAAGCGCGCTTCGATTTCGCCGAGGGAGAAACTCTGGAGCTGCTGAAACGTCTGGGATTTGTGAATAATGCTGAAAAGACTATCGACAATATCGCAGATTTCTTTGCGGAAAATAAAAAGTGCACAAAAATGTGATTTTGGCTTGTTATTTTCGTCACAATGTAGTATAATTATTATGGAGAAATTTGAAATATAAAGAGAAAACCATGCCGCTGTTTGCAGAAAATGACGAACAGAGCGACGGCATGGCGGCTCTTTGATTTTATGGAGGACAAAAATGGCATTTTCAAAGACTTTGGCTGAGATGGAACAGAACGTTCCCGACAGCGATGCAAGAAAACGACTCACCGCGCTGTTTGACGAGGACAGCTTCCGTGAGCTGGACAAGTTCATGGCGCCCAACGGAGAGCAAAGCTCTGTTGTTGCCGGCTACGGCACGGTTATGGGCGCGACAGCTTACGCATATGCGCAGGACGTTTCGGTAAAGGGCGGCGCAGTAAATAAGAGCGCAGCCGTAAAAATCAGAAAGATCTACGAGCTTGCCGCAAAGAACGGCGCTCCGGTCGTTGCGGTGTTCGATTCAAAGGGCGGCGACATCAGCGAGGGCATGGCGGTGCTTTCCGCTTATGGCGATATCATCAAGGCAAGCGCGGCTATCTCGGGCGTTGTTCCGCAGATTGCCGTTATCTGCGGAGTATGTGCAGGCGCGGCAGCGCTTATCGCATCCATGGCAGATGTAAAGATAATGACCGAAAAAGCAGAGCTGTTTATGACCGCTCCGTTCAACACGCCCGACGGCAAGCTTGAGGGCGCAGGCACAGCGGCAAACGCGGCAAAGGCAGGCGTCTGCGATATCCTTGCAAAGGACGACGCAGAGGCTGTCGCAAAGGCGAAGAAGCTTATCGCGATGCTTCCCGCAAACAACATCTCTCTTGCAGGCAACGATGATTTCGCAGAGAACGACGCCATTGTTTCGGCAGGCATGAGCGGAAAGGATATCATCGCCGCCGTTGCGGACAAGAACTCCGTTACCGAGCTCGGCGCGCAGTTCGGCTCTGCCGCTTACACGGCTATCGCAAGCGTAAACTGGGCGACTGTTGCTTTTGTGGCAACGGATAATGCAGAAAAGCTCACCGCGGCTGACAGTGCAAAGATCGCACGCTTTGTTCAGCTTGCCGATGTGTTCTCCATTCCCGTTGTGACTGTTATTGATACACAGGGCTTTGTTCCCTCAAGCGAGGCAGAGCTTTCGGGCAGCGTGCGCGACTGCGCAAAGCTTGCGCAGGTATATGCCTCCGCTACCACCGTTAAGGTAAATCTTATCAAGGGCAAGGCATTCGGTGCAGCTTATGCCGCATTCGACAGTGCCGATATCTCCTATGCATGGGAGAATGCGCAGATAGCTCCTATGGCTCCCGAGGCTGCAAAGGTGTTTATGGGCGAGGAGATCGAGACATCTCCCTTCGGTGCTGCCGCACTGGGAATGGTGGACGCCGTTATCGCTGCCGACGACACCAAGGACGCAATCGCCTCCGCAGTTGACCTGTGCTCCGGAAAGAGAGTTGCTGCTCCCACACGCAAGCACGTTAACTTCGCATTCTGATAAGCAAGGTCCTCGAAACATAAGTAAAAAGCAAATCTGCACCGCATGATATGCGGCTGCGCTTCGGCAGTCATCCTCGCGCGGTGCTGCCATAAGAATAATAAATCCATAAGAGAGGTTTTTTGACATGAAAAGATACACAATCACCGTAAACGGCACAGCTTATGATGTTACTGTCGAGGAATCGGACGGCACTGCCGCTCCTGCTCCTGCCGCAGCCCCCAAGGCAGCTCCTGCAAAGAAAGCGGCTCCCGCTCCGGCAGCTTCCGGCTCCGCTGCTGTTACCGCCCCCATGCCCGGCACTATCGTTGACGTTAAGGTAAAGGCAGGCGACAAGGTGGCAAACGGCACAGTTGTAGCTATCCTTGAGGCTATGAAGATGGAGAATGACATCGTATGCGATAAGGACGGTGTTGTAGCCTCCGTTAATGTAGCAAAGGGCGACAGCGTTGAAACAGGCGCAGTTGTAATCACTATCAACTAATATTAAGGAGAGCAAAAATGGCTAAGCTTAAAATAACAGAAACCGTTCTGCGTGACGCGCACCAGTCGCTGCTTGCCACCAGAATGTCAATAGATGAAATGCGCCCTATCCTGTCCACAATGGATAAGATCGGCTTCTACTCGGCAGAGTGCTGGGGCGGCGCGACATTTGATTCCTGCATTCGCTTCCTTGACGAGGACCCGTGGGAAAGACTGCGCATTATCCGTAAGGAAATGCCGAACACCAAGCTCCAGATGCTGTTCAGAGGACAGAATATGCTGGGCTATCGTCACTATGCGGACGACCTCGTTGAGTATTTCGTGCAGAAATCCATCGCAAACGGCATCGACATCATCCGTATTTTCGACGCACTGAACGATATCCGCAACCTTGAAACGGCTATCAACGCCGCAAAGAAAGAGCAGGGTCATGCTCAGGTTGCAATCTCCTACACCCTCGGAGAGGTGTTCACCCACGAGTACTACATGAACTATGCAAAGCAGGTAGAAAGCGCAGGCGCTGATTCCATCTGCATCAAGGATATGGCTGCGCTGCTTACTCCCTACGAGGCAGAGACCCTCGTGCGCGACATCAAGAGCGCGGTAAGCATCCCCGTTCAGCTGCACACTCACTACACCTCCGGTCTTGCCTCCATGTGCATACTTAAGGCTGTCGAGGCAGGCGTTGACGCGGTTGATACGGCTATGTCGCCCCTCGCGCTGGGCACATCCCACGCTCCCACAGAGTCCATCGTTGCAACTTTCAAGGGCACAGAGTACGATACAGGCATCGACCTCGTTGCACTGACAGAGGTAAGGGACTACTTCATGAAGCTGCGCAAGAAGTATATCGAAAGCGGTCTGCTTGACCCCTCCATGCTTGCAACCGACGCAAATGCGCTTATCTATCAGGTTCCCGGCGGTATGCTGTCTAACCTCCTCTCCCAGCTTAAGCAGGCAGGCAAGGCAGACCAGCTGGACGAGGTTCTCAAGGAAGTTCCGCGCGTTCGCAAGGACAGCGGCTATCCGCCTCTGGTTACACCCACATCCCAGATCGTCGGCACACAGGCTGTGTTCAACGTTATCATGGGCGAGCGCTACAAGACCGTCACCAAGGAATTCAAGGGTCTTGTAAAGGGCGAGTACGGCAAGACTCCCGTCGATATCGACCCCGAGTTCCGCAAGAAAATTCTCGGCGACGAGCAGCCCATCACCTGCCGTCCGGCAGACCAGCTTGCTCCCGAGTTCGAGGCAATGAAGGCAGAGGCAGCCGAGTGGATCGAGCAGGATGAGGATGTGCTCACCTATGCCATGTTCCCGAAGGTTGCGCCCAAGTACTTTGAGAAGCGCCGCGACAGAAAGCTTGGCATCGACGCTGACCATTGCGACAAGGCAAATAAGGTACATCCCGTTTAATACTATATATAATATTAGTGCGGCAGGGGCTTTTTTCGTATGCAAAAGCCGCTCGTGCTAATACAAATGCCGCAAAAACCGGAGCTAAGGCTTGCCGCGCAGCAGCCGGCTTTAGTCAGGGCTTTCGGGAAAAGCGTTATTTCACATCTTCACACCGCGTAGCTTCGGACGCAAAGGTCCGCAAGCTGCGCGTTTTTTTCACGGAAAAATTGTAAATGCTGTACAAAAAAGTCAAGGGAAAAAACAGAAATAATTCCGATAAAATGGTACGCGCAGCGATGTTGAAAATGCTGTGAAAACAAGATGAAATATCGAAAAAAGTGGGTCTGTCAGCATGATAACGTTTACAAAAACGACAATTTCATTTTTCGTCACTTTGACCAAATGAAAAGTTACAACTTGGTAACAAAACGGTTACAAAAACCAAAACAGTGAACATATCAATCGGGTGAGAGTACGCTAAAAGTCTTTGATTAAGCGGATTTGCAGACCAAATCATAACGCCGGTATAAATTTAAGTTATTAAGTTAATGTATTGTAATTATATACAATCAAATGATATTGAAAACGTTTTCGCTGTCGGGGGTAAAAAAAACTTCAAAAAAAACACTTGAAAAAAGGAATGTTTTATGATAAACTAACAAATGAAATCGGACGCACCATGCTGTCAGTCCGACAGCAGGCGTCAGATTAATACGAGTTCCATCTACGGAACAAAACCATTTATGGGAGGAAAAAACCTATGAAGAAAAGAGTATTAGCAGCGCTTCTCGCGTCTGCTACAATTCTGTCTGTTGTTGGCTGTGCTAAGGACGGCGGCGACAGCAACACAAGCAACGATGCAGGCACAACAAACAGCGATGCAGGCAACGCAGGCAACGCAGGCGGCAATGCAGGCAACGAGAGCGGCAACGACGCTCCTGCTATCGAAGTAGCTGACACCGGTAAGGTTCTCAACATCTGGTGCTGGAATGACGAGTTCCAGCAGAGAGTAACCAAGTTCTACCCTGGTTACGTTGACAACGGCGACGGCACAGGCAAGATCGGTGACGTTGTAGTTAAGTGGACAATCAACCCCAACAAGGATAACGGTTACCAGATCCCCCTCGACGCTGCTCTGAAGGATCAGGACAACGTTGCAGCTGATGAGAAGATCGATATCTTCCTTATCGAGGCTGACTACGCTGACAAGTATGTTAACTCCAACTACGCTCTGCCCGTATCCGCTGTAGGAATCACAGACGCTGATACAGCTGAGATGTACCAGTACACAAAGACAATCGCTACTGACAAGAGCAACAACCTCAAGGCTGTTTCTTGGCAGGCAGCTCCCGGTCTGTTCGCTTACAAGCGCTCCATCGCTAAGGAAGTTCTCGGAACAGACGATCCTACATCCGTTCAGGAATATGTAGCTAACTGGGACAAGTTCGATGAGACAGCTGCTAAGATGAAGGAAGCTGGCTACTTCATGCTCTCCGGTTACGATGATGCATACCGTACATTCTCTAACAACGTATCCGCTCCTTGGGTTAACGACGCAAAGCAGATCATCGTTGATGAGAACATCAAGCGTTGGGTAGAGCAGACCAAGACATACACAGAGAAGGGCTACAACAACAAGAACTCTCTGTGGTCTGAGGGTTGGGCTGCTGACCAGGGTCCTGACGGTAAGGTATTCGGCTTCTTCTACTCCACATGGGGCATCAACTTCACACTGCTCGGCAACGCTGGTGAGAAGGGCTTCGGTGACTGGGCAGTTTGCTACGGTCCTCAGTCCTACTACTGGGGCGGTACTTGGATCTGCGCTGGCTACCAGACAGATAACAAGACCCTCGTACATGACATTATGTACAACCTGACCTGCAACGCTGACATCATGAAGTCCATCACAACTGATCCCGACGTTCAGGATTACACAAACAACATGAAGGCTATGGACGAAGTTGCTAACTCCGACTTCAAGTCTGACTTCCTCGGCGGTCAGAACCACATTGCTCTGTTCACAGAGAATGCTAAGAAGATCGATATGTCCAACATCAGCGCTTACGACCAGGGTCTGAACGAGACATTCCAGGCTGCATTCAAGGACTACTTCGATGGCACTGTTGATTATGATACAGCTATGAACAACTTCTACAACAACGCTATCGTTAAGTACCCCGCTCTGTCCAAGCCCGAGTAATTTAGAATTAATCGAGCAAAGACACTAATGGTCTGACTTAACATCTTCGGACTGCAGAGTAAAATCTGCAGTCCGGTATGTTAATGCCATTTTACGACGTAAATCGGTATTAACATACCGCGAGGTCCATGAGCTTCGGACCTCAGATGTTAGGGCAGCCAAGAAATAATGAAAGTGATGGTGATAATCCTGTGAGACGCAAGTCTATTAGCTATGCGAAATGGGGCTACTTCTTTATTGCACCGTTCTTCATCGTGTATGCAATCTTCCAGTTGTGGCCTTTGATTTTAACTATTTACAACAGCTTCTTTGAGTATTTTGAGGATGGTTTTGAAATCATCGGACCAAACTTTGTCGGTTTAAGGAATTACGGTGACTTCCTCACCGGTACTCTCGGCGGTATCCCGGTAATGAAGTTGGTTGCAAACACAGTTATTATGTGGATAATGGGCTTTATCCCCCAGATTATTGTATCTCTTCTGTTTGCGTACTGGTTCACAAACAAGAGACTCGACCTCAAGTGCACAAGCGTGTTCAAGTCGATCATCTACATGCCTAACCTTATCATGGCGTCGGCTTTCTCACTGCTTATCTTCTCGCTGTTTGCTTTCACAGAGTCCAGCTTCGGCAACAGCATCCTGATGGGTCTTGGCGTTGTGACCGAAAAGTATGATTTCTTGGGACATACCCTTTCAGCAAGAAGCCTTATCGCTCTTATGAACTTCCTTATGTGGTTCGGTAACACCACAATCCTGCTCATGGCTGCTATGATGGGCGTTGACGAGTCCCTTGTAGAGGCTGCTGATATCGACGGCTGCACACCCGGTCAGATCTTCTGGAGAATTACGATGCCTCTTATCAGACCGATTCTTGTGTATGTTATGATCACATCGCTTGTCGGCGGTCTGCAGATGTTCGACGTACCTCAGGTTCTTACATCCGGTATCGGCGGACCCAACAACAGCACAAAGACGCTTATCATGTTCCTCAACGATAACATCAGCAGATCCAGAAACTATGGCGCTGCAGGTGCAATTTCAGTAATTCTGTTTATCGTTTGCGCAGCATTCAGTATGATCGTATACTACTTCTTCACCGATAGAAACCTTGGCGGTGCCAAGTCCTTCGAGGGTAAGAAAAAGAAGAAAAGGGAGGCATAAGAAATGGCTGGAAAATATGATGTTGTTCACAACGAAAGAAAGTTCTGGCTGAATTTCAGACGAGTAATTGCTTATGTAGTACTTACTCTTATGTGCATTGTCTGCCTGTTCTTCTTCTACATAATGCTTGTCAACTGTACGCGTGACCACTCTGCAATCCAGCAGAAAGGCTTTGTACTCGCCCCGAGCGTACATTTTGTTGAAAACTTCAAGGCTATCATGAGCGATGCAAACAACCCTCTGGGTATCGGTCTCAGAAACAGCCTTATCGTTTCCGTAGGTACGGTTATTTGCTCCATCTACTTCTCTGCAATGACCGCTTACGGCTGCCACGTTTACGACTTCAAGGGTAGAAAGTTCGTATTCAACTTCATCCTTATGATCATGACGATTCCGACACAGGTTACAGTGCTCGGTTTCTACCAGATGATGGTTGATTGGAAGCTGACCAACAACTTCATTCCGCTTATCATTCCTGCAATCGCTTCGCCGACAGTATTCTTCTTCATGAAGCAATACATGGATAGTGCACTGCCTATCGACATCGTTGAGGCTGCGCGTATCGACGGCGCGAACGAGTTCAGGACATTCAACTCCATCATTCTCCCCATCCTCAAGCCTGCTATGGCGGTTCAGGGTATCTTCACGTTTGTTTCTTCCTGGAACAACTTCTTTACTCCGAACCTGCTGCTGAAGCAGAAGATGAGAACGCTTCCTATCATGGTTTATGCATGGCGTAACAAGGACTATGCGTCCTTGAATATGGGTCATATCTACATGGTTATCACGGTATCAATCATGCCGGTTATGATCGTATATTTCTGCTTGTCCAAGTACATCGTTGGCGGTGTTACTCTTGGTGCAGTAAAGGGTTAATAAAAAGTATAGAGCCTCCCTATTCGGGAGGCTCTCAGTCTGTCAATAAACCGCCATCTGCGGCGTCAGCGCCGCTACGACAGCCACAAAGGCTAGTCGTAGCAACGCTTCAGAGTAACACGAAGTGTTATTCGTGCATCTGACGATTTCTCGCCAGACTGTTATTTTACTTTTTCAACAAGCTGAGAGCCTCCCTATTCGGGAGGCTCTTTTGTTCGTTTCATAGAAAAGAGCCGCACCAAATTCGGTACGGCTCTGCTTATTTTTCCGTTGATTATACCGTGTGCTTTACACGGTCGGACTCCTCGCTGCGCTTCGCGTCATTAAAGCGGTCGAGAGTTCCCACAAGGTAGCCGGTGATTCTGCGGATGCGCTCGAAAGGCTGGGTGCGGAAGTGATATGCCGCGTTGATGTAGTCGCCGTCAACCTCGAGGTCGATTGCAGTGATGACCTTGTCCGGATATTTTTTCTGTGCCTGCTCAACATAGTAGTCGATCTCTGACTGGGGCAGAGTGCCGTTGGTTACATTAATGTTTATCATAAGCGTAGCTCCTTTTCCGAATTTTTGTATTTTCATTATAGCACAATATATAGTGTTTGTCAACACCTAATTCAACTTTATATTGTTATTTTTGCAGATTTTCTATATAATTGCTTTTACTGCTCGGAAATCTGCGTCATGTGCGGCAGGTTGGCAACATAGATATTAGTGAATTGAATTTAAAAATTCTTCGTTAGTTTTTCGACAAACGGAAAAATGTATTGATTTTTTGAAGAATTTGTTGTATAATTTCTATATCTGTACCGTATCTTTTCGGTTGAATTTGTTTATTTTGATAAATAGGGGTTGATTATATAAAACTGTTCAGACTTCATTCGATTCGGCTGCCGCACCACAGCGGCTCTGCGGAGCTGACAACGCGCCGCCTTGTACCGCCGTCAGTGGTGGCAATCAGCATGGCGCAGCACATCGGCACGCCCTGCGAGCCTGTGGTAAAGGTCGGCGATTATGTCAGGGTGGGAGATAAGATAGGCGATTCCTCCGCGTTTGTGTCTGCGCCTATCCATGCCAGCGTCAGCGGCTATGTAAAGGAAATAAAGGACGTTGTCGCCCTCAGCGGCAGGCTGTGCAAGACCGTTGTCATCGAGAGTGACAACCGTATGCAGATGTCCCCCGACATCAAGCCGCCGGTCATCAATAACCGCAGCGATTTCGTCGCAGCCGTCCGCGAGAGCGGCGCAGTAGGTCTTGGCGGCGCAGGCTTCCCCACTCATGTCAAGCTTGGCTTCGACAAGGAAAAGGTGAACATCGACACGCTGCTGGTAAACGGAGCAGAGTGCGAGCCGTACATAACCTCCGACTATCGTGAGCTGCTGGAGAACACCGACGCTGTGCTCGGCGGCATAAAGCTGATTATGAAGCACCTTGAGATTCCCCGTGCGATAATCGGTATCGAGGCGGATAAGCGCGAGGCGCTGGATAAGCTCAGGAAGCTCACCGCGCCGATGCCTGCCATAAAGATAGTCACCCTTAAGTCAAGCTATCCGCAGGGCGCAGAAAAGGTGCTCGTCTACACGCTGACAGGCAGAACCGTGCCTGAGGGCAAGCTTCCGTCGGATGTCGGCTGCATGGTGATGAACGTCTCCACCTGCGGCTTCATCCACTCCTACATAAGGACGGGAGTGCCTCTGGTAAAGCGCAGGATAACGGTTGACGGCAATATCGTAAACTCTCCGTCAAACTTCTTTGTCGCTGTGGGAACGCTGCTTCACGAGGTCGTCGGCTACGCAAGTCTCAGGAAGCAGCCTGATAAGATAATCCTCGGCGGTCCGATGATGGGAAGCTGTGCATTCGACCCGGACACGCCGCTTTCCAAGACGAACAACGCGGTGCTGCTGTTCAACGGTGCAGAAATTCCGAAGCAGACAGCCTGCATACGCTGCGGCAGGTGCATAAGAGCCTGCTCGGCAGGGCTTGCCCCGACAGAGCTTGAGCACGCCTACGAGCAGCGCGACGAGGCGGCGCTGAAAAAGCTGAAGGTCAACCTCTGCGTAAACTGCGGAGCCTGCACCTACGTCTGCCCTGCGAAGCATTCGCTTGCGGAGACAAATCAGCTCGCAAAGGATTATCTTCGCAGCTGTCAAACTAAAGGAAAGTGAGGTGTTACCCTTGACGAAGCTAATTGTTGAGCCGTCTCCGCATATCAGAAGCAGCATGACTACGCAGAGGGTAATGCTTAATGTGATAATCGCACTTTGCCCTGCGCTTGCGGCGGCGATAGTGCTTTTCGGTCTGCGGGCACTGACAACAACAGTCATCTGCTGCACCGCCTGCGTGATTTTTGAGCTGCTTTTCTGTATCGTCACCAAGAAAGAGTCCACTATAAGCGACCTTTCGGCGATAGTTACCGGAATGCTGCTGGCGTTCAACCTGCCTGTCGGCATACCGGAGTACATGGCGATAATCGGCAGCTTTGTTGCCATCGTTATCGTAAAGATGCTGTTCGGCGGAATTGGTCAGAACTTTGCAAACCCTGCCATCACGGCAAGAATCGTGCTTATGCTCTCCTTTTCCTCGGCGATGACCGCATGGGTGCAGCCGTTCAGCTATAAGCAGGGCGTGGACGCGGTGACTGCCGCAACTCCGCTTGCAGGCGGTACGCTGCCATCCCTTACGGATATGCTTCTCGGAAACCGCCCGGGCTGTATCGGCGAGACCTGCGCACTGGCGCTTATTATCGGCGGAGTGTACCTCATGATAAGGGGAATAATCTCTCCGGTGACGCCTGCGGCTTTCATCGGCACGGTAGCGCTTCTTGAGCTTATCATCGGCGGCAGCCCCGTGGACGCGCTGTATCAGGTGCTTTCGGGCGGTCTTGTACTGGGCGCGCTGTTTATGGCGACGGACTATTCCACAACTCCGCTTACCGAAAAGGGAAAGCTTATTTTTGGTCTCGGCTGCGGCGTGCTTACATTCGTGATAAGGGAGTTCGCTTCGCTGCCCGAGGGTGTTTCCTACTCGATACTGCTGATGAACATTCTCACCCCCTACATCGACAAAATCACAATGCCGCGTGCATTTGGAGCAAAAAGGGGGGCTGATAAGTGAGCATAAGCAAAGCAAAGCCTGCGCTGGTGCTGGCTGCGATAGCCGCGATAGTATCGGCACTGGTCATCATCACCTACAACGTGACCTATGTGGACACCTCAGGAATACTCACCGATAAACAGGCGGCAGCGGCTGTTTCTATCTACGGCGGCAGCGCGGAGGATTATTCGGTTGTCCCTGCCGACAGCTGGCAGCCTCTGCTGGGCGAAGATAAAGAGCTCTCACGCGTGACGAAGGTGATACAGAAAAACGACGGCAGTCTTGCTGTCGAGGTGGTTGTCAAGGGCTACAAGGAGGGCTACGACATCCTTGTGGGAGTAAGCGGCGGCAAGGTCGCCGGCGTTGCGGTGGTATCCACCGGCGAGGAGACCAAGGACCTCGGCACAAAGACAGCCCAGCCCGAGTACCTCCGGCGGTTCAATGGCATTTCCGGCAAGGCTACTATTGTGAAAGCCGAGCCGAAAAACGCCGGCGAGGTTCAGGCTGTGACGGGCGCGACCTACTCCTCAAAGGGAGTGGCAAGCGCGGTCAACATCGCGCTTAGCGCATACGAGAAAATATCCGTCGGCACACCCGACGGGGAAGCAGGAGGCGAGAACGGATGAGCTGCATGAAAGAGTTCCTTAAAGGCATTGTAAAGGAAAACCCTACGCTTGTCTCGCTGTTGGGAATGTGCCCCACGCTCGCGGTGACGGTTTCGGCTTCAAATGCGCTTGGCATGGGCGCGGCGGCAACGTTTGTACTGGTGTGCTCAAATCTGGTTATATCGCTGCTTAAGAACGTTATTCCAAAGCAGGTGCGCCTGCCTGCATACATAGTTATCATTGCAGGCTTTGTTACCGTTGCAGGATTTATATTGCAGGCGTATCTTCCCGACATATATGATTCGCTGGGAATTTTTCTTCCGCTTATAACGGTCAACTGCATCATCCTCGGACGTGCAGAGATGTTCGCTGCCAAAAACGGCGCGGCAGCGTCTGTCTGCGATGGGCTTGGAATGGGCGTGGGCTTCACGCTGGCGCTGCTTGCAGTGGGCTCGCTGAGGGAGATTTTCGGCAGCGGCACATGGTTTGGCATAGATGTATGCCCCGATTTTATACATCCGATGTCCATTTTCATATTTCCGGCAGGTGGATTTTTCGTGCTGGGCTGCGTCATTGCACTGGTGAATAAGCTTGCAAAGCGCGAAGCGCCTGCCGCTACGGGCTGCGCTGCCTGCCCCAACAGGGAAAGCTGCTCCTCGGGCGGCTGTGACAGCGGAAAGGAGGAGAAGTAATGGAGCTTGCAAAAAGCATGATGATAATTCTCCTTACCGGCATTCTGACAGACAACTTCGTGCTGTCGAAGTTTATGGGTATCTGCCCGTTTCTCGGCGTATCGAAAAAGGCTTCCTCTTCCTTTGGAATGGGCTGTGCGGTAATCGTTGTGATGGTGGGCGCTGCGGCAGTAACCTATCCGCTGTACCGCGTATTCCTTGTGCCGATGCATCTTGAGTACATGAATACGATTTTGTTCATCCTCATCATCGCGCTGTTTGTACAGCTGGTGGAGCTTGTGCTTAAAAAGCACGTTCCTGCGCTGTACAAGTCGCTGGGCGTGTATCTTCCGCTTATCACGACAAACTGTGCGGTGCTGGGTGTAACGCTGCTTAATATCGAGAGCGATTACACCTTTATCGAGTCTATCGTAAACGCCCTCGGCGCAGGGCTTGGATTCATGCTCGCAATGCTGATTTTCTCGGGCGTAAGAGGCAGGCTCGAGCGCTGCGATATCCCAAATGCGTTTCAGGGTATGCCGATAACGCTGGCTGCGGCTTCCATTGTGTCGCTCAGCTTCCTCGGCTTCGGCGGAATCGTTGACGGCTTATTCGGAGGTGGGGTATGAGCTTTGTGATGACATATATCGTCCCCGTGCTTATCTTCGCAGCTATCGGTCTTGCGGCAGGCGGTCTGCTTGTGGTGTGCTCAAAGCTGTTTTATGTGGAGAGCGACGAAACCGTTTCGCGCCTTACCGAGGCGCTTCCCGGGGCAAACTGCGGAGCCTGCGGCTATTCCGGCTGCGAGGGCTACGCTGCGGCTGTCGCAAAGGGCGAGGCTGAAACCAACCTCTGCAAGCCCGGCGGCGCGGACAGCGCCAGAAAGCTAGCCGAGATAATGGGCACCGATGTAAAGGAGTCCGAAAGCTGCGTTGCATATGTTCGCTGCAACGGCTGCACGGGCGCGGCAGAGGACAGGTATATCTTCGTCGGAACGCAGTCCTGCGCCGCGACAGAGCGCTTCTACAACGGCAAGAAAAACTGCCGCAGCGGCTGTGACGGACTGGGCGACTGTGTAAGGGCGTGCACTTTCGGCGCGATTTCGATAGTTGACGGAGTAGCGGTGGTGGACCGCTCAAGGTGCACCGGCTGCGGCAGGTGCGCGCAGGTATGCCCCAACAGGCTTATCGCGCTGATACCTTTTTCGCAGAGCCGCGCTGTGCGCTGCTCCAGCACCGACGGCGGAAAGATAGTCCGCGAGGTCTGCGGCAACGGCTGTATCGGCTGCAAGATATGCGAGAAGAAGTGCGCTGTCGGCGCGATAAAGGTGGAGAACAATCTTGCTTCTATCGACGGCGCAAAATGCAACGGCTGCGGAGACTGTGCAGCAGCCTGTCCGCGCAAGTGCATACAGCTTCTGCCCGACTGCACGGGCAGCGGTTGAATTTGTTGACTTTTCACGGCTTTTGTGATAGAATAATCATGCGAACAGACGCGCATAAATCAGGGCGAAACCGCATTTATCGGAAAATGCGCCGCTGTCTTAAATACTACATATTCGGAGGATAATTATGAGCATTTCAACAAAAGAATTCGGATTTTTCCGCGGCTACAAGTGCCACCTTATAACGCTTGTCAACAAGAACGGAATGACGGCGCGTATCACCAACTTCGGCGGTGCGGTGGTAGGTCTTGACGTCCCCGACAGGGACGGCAGCATGGCGGACGTCGTTCTTGGCTATGACACTCTGGAGGACTACATCAGCGGAAACAGCTCTCACGGCGCGCTGGTGGGCAGGTATGCAAACAGAATTGGCGGAGCAAAATTCACCGTAAACGGCACGGAGTACAAGCTCACCCCGAACGACAACGGAGTAAATCACCTGCACGGCGGCGCATTCGGCTACAACAAGCGCGTTTGGACGGTGGAGTCGCTGACGTACGGCGACGAGCCGAGCGTTGTACTCGGCTACATCAGCCCGGACGGCGAGGAGAATTATCCCGGAACCGTGAAAATCTCGGTAAAGTACACCGTGACGGCAGAGAACGCACTCGAGATAGAATACACCGCGCAGTCGGACAAGGATACGGTGCTTAACCTCACAAACCACGCCTACTTCAACCTCAAGGGCGCGGGCTGCGGAGATATCAAGGATCACATCGTGCAGATAAACTCCGACAAGTACACCCCTGTTGACGCGCTGCTTATCCCCACGGGCAAGCTTGCGTATGTAACGGGAACGCCGTTCGACTTCACCGCGCCCAAGCGCGTGGGAGAGGACATGGATAACGGCAGACTGCCCAACGGCTATGACCACAACTTCATTCTCGGCGAGCCGCACGTTATGCGAACCGCCGCACAGGTATACGAGCCCACAAGCGGCAGAGAGATGACCGTTAAAACAGACAAGCCTGCAATCCAGTTCTACATCGGTATCGGACTGGATGGGGAAGCCGGCAAAAACGGCGCAAGCTACAACAAGTACGCAGGTCTTTGCCTCGAGAGCCAGTATTCACCCGACTCGCCCAACAAGCCGCAGTTCCCCGACTGCGTGCTTAAGGCAGGGGAGACCTATCACTTCACCACAAGCTATATCTTCTCGGCAAGATAACCGGCGCTAAACGCAATAAGCTGAGCCTTGCAGGGCAGTGTTCCTGCAAGGCTTTTTGCTGCGCGTACTTATCCGTTCGGTCCGCGGCGTTTACCCCATACATCGGGCTAGCCGTATGAAGTGTGCAAAAAAAATTGCTTATGGCAGATGAAATTGCTGTTTTCCTCTTGAAAAATGCAGCGAAAAATGATATAATATATTAAAATGCAGGAGTATGTCTATTGCTCATGCAGCTATCGGAGAATGCTCGCACAACGGCGGCTTTGCTCCGATAAAAGCCCGGTAATTCCATTCGGTTTTCGGGTACACAGTAAGAAAGAAGGATAAAAGATTATGGCAGACACAATGCAGGGTCTGAAAAGAACACATTATTGCGGCGAGGTCACAATGGACGCAGGCGAGGTGGTTGTCGGCGGCTTTACTCAGAGAGTACGCGACAAGGGCAGCCTTATTTTTATAGATCTGCGCGACACAACGGGAATCGTTCAGCTTGTTTTTGATGAAACCACAGAGCAGAGCGTTTTTGAAAAGGCAAAATCCGTAAGATCCGAGTATGTGCTTATGGTAAAGGGCAATGTCCGCCCCAGAGAGAGCGTAAACAACGACATCAAGACCGGCAGCCTTGAGATAATGGTAACCGAGCTGCGCATTCTTTCAAAGGCGCAGACAACTCCGTTTGAGATAGTGGACAACTGCAAGACCAACGAGGAGCTTCGCCTTAAGTACCGCTATCTTGACCTGCGCAGAAGACCGCTTCAGGACAACCTTAAGATGCGTCACGAGATAGCAAAGTGCGCGCGTGAGTACTTCTACGAGAACCGCTTTTATGAGATAGAAACCCCCATGATGATAAAGTCCACTCCCGAGGGCGCGCGCGACTATATCGTCCCCAGCCGTATCCACAACGGCAAGTTCTATGCCCTGCCTCAGTCGCCGCAGATCTACAAGCAGCTGCTGATGATATCGGGAATGGACAGGTACATCCAGCTTGCGCGCTGCTTCCGCGATGAGGATCTGCGTGCAGACCGCCAGCCGGAGTTCACCCAGATCGACCTTGAGATGTCCTTTGTAGACGTCGAGGATATCCTTGAGATGCTGGAGGGCTTTGTAAAGCGCCTTTACAAGCAGGTGCTCAACGTGGATATCCCCACTCCGCTGCCAAGACTTACCTACAACGAGGCTATGGAGCGCTACGGCAGCGACAAGCCCGACACACGCTTCGGCATGGAGATAACCGATATCTCGGATATCGTTAAAAACTGCGGATTTTCCGTATTCACCGACGCTATCGCAAACGGCGGCAGCGTGCGCGGCATAGTTGCAAAGGGCGCAGCGGACAAGCTGACGCGCAAGGAAATCGACAAGCAGACCGAGTTTGTACGCGGCGTAGGCGCAAAGGGTCTTGCGTATGTAAGATGGGTAGAGGACGCTCCCAACTGCAGCTTCGCGAAGTTTATGCAGGAGGGCGAGCTTGAGGCTATCCTCAAGGCTCTCGGCTGCGAAAAGGGCGACGTTGCACTTATCGTTGCGGACAAGAACAAGGTCACGCTTCCCGTTCTAGGCGCGCTGAGACTTAAGCTTGCAAAGCAGCTTGACATCATCCCCGAGGGCTGGAATTTCCTTTGGATAACCGAGTTCCCGTTCTTCGAGTACGACGAGGAGAGCGGAGAGTGGCTTGCAATGCACCATCCCTTTACAATGCCTATGGACGAGTGCCTTGACTACCTCGAGACCGACAAGGAAAAGGTT
>JBJESD010000149.1:0-5836 GCA_051882595.1 Oscillospiraceae bacterium
ACGCTACGGTTTTACGCCTTGCAGCTGATACAAGTCATATACGAAAATCTGCTCGCGTCCCGGTTTTAAGAGAACCCCATAAATAATTATGAAGTATTCCTATTGCAGCTATCCGGTTGTACTGCTCTGTCTTACCTTGCCAAAACCCTATGGAGTGCCTCCACGACTTCCTTCATATTTATCGGCTTAGAGATAAAGCCATTCATACCGCTTTCTTCGGCGGCTTTTCTGTCCTCGTCAAAGGCATTTGCTGTCATAGCGACGATAGGCACGGCGGCAAGCGCCTTATCCTCTAACGCTCTTATGTTCCTCGTGGCTTCATAGCCGTCCATAACTGGCATTTGAATATCCATAAGCACAAGGTCGTAATACCCGTGCTTTGAAGCGGCTATCGTATCTACCGCTATCTTACCGTTTTCCGCAGTATCTACGATAAATCCGTATTCGTTCAATATCTCAAATGCAATTTCACGGTTAAGCTCGTTATCCTCCACAAGCAGCAACCGCTTGCCCTTAAAGCTGTCGGTTTCTTCTGTAACCGGCAGAACTTTTTCTTCTTTCCTGACCTGCTGATGACCCAGAGCATTAAGCAGCGAATCACGCAGGTCGGACATAAACATAGGCTTGGAGCAGAATGCGGTAACTCCTGCGGCTCTTGCTTCAACCTCAATATCCGTCCAGTCATATGCAGTAAGAATGATTATGGGCGTACTGTCCCCAAGACTTCGTATCTGCCTTGTGACCTCGATACCGTTCATATCGGGCAGACGCCAGTCAATAATATAGGCATGGAACTCGTCATTTACCTCTATTGCCTGTCTTGCCCTGAGTACAGCCTCCTTGCCCGATACAGTCCACTCCGACCGCATTCCCACACGAAGGAGCATCTTTGTTACGCTGTCGCAGGTATTGAAATCATCATCAACAACAAGCGCCCTTAGTCCCTCAAGCTCTGTTATCCTTTCAATGCTTTTGTGCTCCGACTGTAATCTCAACTCCATACGGATAACAAATTCTGTACCCTTGCCCTGTTCGGTATGTACTTCGATAGTACCTCCCATCAGATCGATGATGTTCTTGGCAATGGACATACCGAGACCCGTGCCCTGTATCCTGCTTACGGTAGAGGTGCGCTCACGTTCAAAGGGATTGAAGATTTTCTCTGCAAAATCCTCGCTCATACCGATACCGGTGTCCTTTACACGGAACTCATACATTCCCTTTCCCTGCGCAGCATTTTTAAGCTGCGCAACACGAACCGACACTGTTCCTCCGGGAGCAGTGAACTTGACCGCATTTGACAGCAGATTAAGAAGCACCTGATTAAGGCGTATCTTATCACAGTACACATCCTCATCCACAACATCAAGGGTGTCCATATAGAGTTCAAGCTGTTTTGCGTGTACCTGACCTGTGACGATAGTTTTAAGGTCATGCAGAATATCCGAAAGATTGACCTCGGTTTCTTCAAGATGTATCTTTCCGCTTTCGATACGGCTCATGTCAAGCACATCGTTGATAAGCGATAGCAGATGGTTGCTTGATGAAAGAATTTTTGAGAGATAATCCTTGACCTTCTCCTCATTGTCCGCATTTGCGCTTGCAAGGGTTGTAAATCCGATAATGGCATTCATAGGCGTGCGGATATCGTGGGACATATTTGAAAGGAACGTGCTCTTCGCTCTGTTTGCACTTTGTGCGGCATTTACAGCGTCCTCAAGAGCCTGATTAATCTTCTTGTCCCTTGTGCGGTCGGACATTACCATGATATACTTTTTCTCGCCGTTAAGGTCGCTGCAAAGTGCGATAACATGGAACCAGCGCACCTCGCCGGTTTTCCGGTGGACATATTCTCTGTCCCATTCACCCTGTTCGCCCGGAAGTATCTCGGAAAGCTTATCAAGCACACGGACAGTATCATCATGCTGAACAAGACTATCCATGGCATGGATATTTGCACGAGCCTGCTTTTCGGGTATACCCATAAGCTTTTCAATGTTGGGGCTGATATAATCCACACGCATATCCTCAGCGTTAAGCATAAGGAAAACATCATCTACGTTAATCGAAAGCTTCGAAAACAGCTCGTCACGATAAAGTATCTGAGTATCCTTGCTTTTAAGCTGCAGCCGATTTCGCCTGATAACATACGCTATCATAAGTGCGGCAATACATATTGTGATACCGGCTGACAATACCAGCGTGCTTGTCTGAAGGCTGTTCATGCTTGCATTTACAATGCCTGTGGGCACAAGACCGACAACCGACCAATCCTCAAAATCCGCCGACTCGTATATCAGATAATAACTTTCATTTCCGATGCTGACAACAGTTGCTCCCGAAGCTCCCTGTCTGATGTCCTGCTGGAAAGCTTCCAGTTCATCATTACTCATATCCGAGTATTTTTTCAGCATAGCAATAAAGTTATATATGTCCTGCTGCTTGTCTGTGGCATTATCCACTACAACACGTCCGTCGGAATGAATAACATAGCTGCTTGAATGGTCGTCAAATGCGGATATTTTCAAGGCATTCACCATATCGGAGTTGTTGAAGCTTACCGCAATCGCCTCATATTCAAAGCCCTTATATTCAGCCTTTACGGCAGGCGTAACAAACACCATTATCTGCGGCTTTCCCGGAACAACGGAATTTATGACCATATCCTTGCCATAAAGGATAAGCTCGGGAAGTTGATTTTTAAGGTCAAGATAGCCTGTTTCATCGCTTACCGTGCGGTAATTGCCTTCTCTTGAAATAAAGTAGAAATCTGTAAAGCCGGTTTCTTCCTTTGCATGGGCAACAAACGCGTCTATCTCCTTTTCATCCGAAACATCCTGAAGATAGTCTGCCCAAAGGTGCATATTTGTCCAGTTTCTGCCCACCAGATTATTCAGAGAACGGTTTGCCTGATGAAAGATTTCCGTAAGATGAGAAGTACTTTCCGAATATATAGTCTGTGATACAAACGAGTAATAACGGACGCTTACCGCAGCAATTCCGATCAATAATATTACAGCAGTAATGACAGCGACTATCCGTTTTTTCATTACATTGTTCTCCTTTTCACAAAAACATAACAAGCATTACTGCTTAACAGTAACATATTCGGCAGGCGGTTCAAGCTGTTTTCCGCCTTCAAGAGCAGATACAAACAAGGAGTAAATATTATCCTCCATAACCGTCATTTTTTCATTCAGCTGCGCAGGCATAGGACAATTACAGTAAAACGGAGCTTCTATATAATTATCGTCACCCATTGACATTACCGTATAGACCTTATTATCATCTATGGCAGCACCGTTTATTGTTATCTCACCAAGTGTATATGTGCCGTCGCCGTTGTCTGTTATCGTATACTCCATGCCGCTTGTGACGGGTATAAGATTTTTGTGGCGGATAGGATTAGAGCCGTCAGCCTTTACGTTTACAAGCCATTCCATATACTGCTTAAGCTCCGCGCCCGAAAGCTCGCCGCTTCTGAATATCAGACGGTTTGCCATAAGTCTGTTAAGCTGCTGTCTTGAATATTCGCCCTCAAATACCGATGATGCAACAACGCTGGAATATCCCACCGCAACATCGCTTCCCCACTGTCTGCGTATGGTGTTCAGAACAGCGGAAGCCGCAGCACTGCCATGCTCACCGAAAGCATAGTCATAGGCGGTATTCTGAGTTGTGATGAGCTCGGGAGCTTCACTGTCCTTTGCTGCGGTAAGCTGAGCATTGAAGTCCTCATAAGCTTCCTTTGCGCCGTATTCACCCGTTATCATTTTCTGAACAACATTTTTTGAAACGGCAAACATCTCGGTGGACGCCAGACGCATATACAGATGATTGCGGTCTATACAGTCCTTCACTTGTGAAAAAACATCATTTATCTCGATATTCACATTTTTATTGTAGCTCAGCACAGCATTGTCCGTAGCCACATGGCGCTGACCCTCCTCGCTGAACATTGCCTCCAGCACCCGGCTGACTGCTTCTGTTTTTTTGGCGTCCTGTTCAACCGCCTTGTTTACAGCAACCTGACAGTGGGGATATGTAAGAAGCCAGTTATCCTCGGCAGTTTCGCCGAAGTAGGGCAGCATTACAGTGTTTATACCGCTTGCTTTTCTGAATACGGCACAATCGCTTGCAGTACCGCGCATAATAGCTATTCTGCCCTCAAGCAGTCCCGATTTCATATCACCAAAGGACAACTCTACATCCTCGGGTCTTATCATAGTGTCCTTCATGTACTGCTCAAATTTATCGAACACCTGACGCCACACCTTATCGTCAAGCCCTACCTGACCGTCCACGGTTTCGCTCTCGTATTCTCCGCGCCACATTGTGCCGTCCATTGTCATAAGCTCGGGGATAGCGCAGCCCTGAAGAGCCTCCATGCAGGAATAGTCCTCGCGGTAGTCATTCACATAGCACCGCAGCCCAAGCTCATCAAATTTGCGGCAGGCTTCGGCAAATTCTGCATAGTTTGCAGGCAGAGCTATTCCGTATTCCTCAAACAGATCTGCATTTGCAATATATCCGTCAACCTCCGCACACATGGGAAGCCAGCGCACTGCACCGCCCGGCTCTCTGTTATTATCAATGTAACTGTCATAGAAGCTGCCTGCCACATCGGTCTGACTAAGATCCATAAGCTTATCGGACAGATGAGCCGCGTCGTTAAGCGAAAAACGGCGGCAGGTTATGATATCTGGCAAAGCTCCCCTTGCGTCAAGGTCGGTATAGAATTCCATAGAATTGTATCCCACAACAAAGGTAAAGTCTATTTCGGGAAACTGCTGCCGCAGCCATGGGGTGAGTTCCCTTGTCATGCTCTTATCCCACAGATACATCGTGATTTCAACGTTGCCCGTTTTTTCGGTTTTTCCGCACGCTGTAATGCAAAGAAGCATTATAAGCGCCATGAGCGCAGCGATAATTCTTTTTTTCATACGTTCTCCTGTTCAAAAAGCCGATTTACTTAACGGTGATATAGTTTTCGGGTTCGGCTAATACGCCGCCCTCACGAATATATCCTGTCCATGCAGGTCTTACTCTGTCCTCTTCCTTTTCAAACACAAGGCTCTCGTCCTCAAGGAAGGTGTTGAAGCTTGCAGTAAGGTCAAGGCAGGTTACTTTGAATGTATCGGCATCGCCAAGCTCTTTGCCGTCCTTAAGAACACGCAGGAGCGTATATATGCCGTCGGTTTCTTTTACTTCGATGGAGATTCCGCTGACTGTGGGGAGAGAACCTCTGTTAAAGGGCGTGATGCCGCCTTCATGGCCCTCCACATACGCCCTGATAAGCTCTTTGAGCTGTGCGCCTGTCATCTCGCTCTGCCATGCACAAAGCGGATTGGGTACTATCATATAGCCCACCATTTTCTCGGTATATTCAGCCGTGAAAACTGAGCCCGTAAAGCTGTTGCAGGGTGCAACAAGCACATCGCTGCCATAGAAGCTGCGCAGACTGTTTGCCATAACGGAATAGCTTTCATTTCCGCCGTTTTTGTGGAATGTGCTTGAATAGTCGCGGTCAATGGTCAGTATTGTTTCGGCTGAATTATCCTTTGGCTGTTTAAGCTGCGAATCAAAGGCTTCGTATGCCTGCTTTGCGTCATATTCGCCCTGTATCATCTTTGAAACAACGTCCTTTGATACGGCGAAAAAGTCATTTGAAGCTATGCGGATATACATATGATTCTGGTCGATAAGCGGCTTCAGATTATCAAGATAGGGAGAAAGCTGCAAATTAACATTCTGACTGTAAGTAATAACATCCTCGCCCTTTGCAAGAGTGTTCTGACCCTCCTCGGAGAGCATAACGTTCAGCACCTTCAAAGCC
>JBJESD010000150.1:0-24462 GCA_051882595.1 Oscillospiraceae bacterium
TGAGTGTCACCTATCATTGACAATTCAACAAATTATTGCAATTTTTTTGCAAAACCCCCTTGACAAATCCGGCTTATGGTGTTATAATAATTAAGCATTGCAGAAGTGTAACTGTTAAATAATCATGCGGGTGTAGTTCAATGGTAGAATCCCAGCCTTCCAAGCTGGTCGCGTGGGTTCGATTCCCATCACCCGCTCCAATGCGCATATGCGCCAAATGGTATGCGCCACTAGCTCAGCTGGATAGAGCAACCGCCTTCTAAGCGGTAGGTCAGAGGTTCGAATCCTCTGTGGCGTGCCATATATGGTGGGTATAGCTTAGTTGGTTAAAGCGTCGGATTGTGGTCCCGAAGAGCGTGGGTTCGATTCCCACTACCCACCCCACATAATAAAAGGCATAGGATTAATAACCTGTGCCTTTTTAAGTATTCTGGGATATAGCCAAGCGGTAAGGCAACGGACTTTGACTCCGTCACTCGTGGGTTCAAATCCCGCTATCCCAACCAACAGGTGATTCATTGTTTAACTTTGTGAATCGTGACGTGTATGTGTTGCCTATTATATCTGATCCAACAAATATAGATACTGACGGGGACGGATTATATGATAGCTTTGATCCTGTCCCGCAATCCACCTACAATAACGGTAAAAAGATAGAATTATCCTCAGATGAGATAGATAAACTACAAAGATGGCTTGTGTATCTTGGGTATTTAGATATGAAAGGCAATACATATGGTAAGAGCTACGGTGTACTTACAAGTACTGCAGTGAATGTATATCAACTTAACCATGGATTTGAATTATCAGATACAATAGATACAAATACGTATGCCACGATAGCTAACGAGTATATAATCAAATCCGGATGTAGGAATAGATGCTTATAATGAAATATCCAATATCTCAAAACCATTTTTTAAGCAGATTCCAATTACAAAACCATCCTTATCTAAGGAATATATAGATGCTGGCGTTGATGTAGTTTTAGTCGATAACTCTAAAATTAAGAGTGAATATGATGCCGAGAACAATCCTATAGCAATCATTCCTATGTATGTATATGATTATACAGTTTCATTAAATAAAATGCTAAGCAAAAATGCGGCAGAGTGTTTGAAATATTCAGCTACAGAAGCAAGTACATATTTTGGTTTTACCAAAAAGTAAAGAGCGGTGCTGATTGGGATATAAAATTGCAAAACAGGTGGTCTGAGCAACTTCCGGATATAAAGCAATATTCTAAGCATTTTCCTTTCAAATTTAGACAGGTAGTAATTACTGCTGAGGATTTGGGAAACATTACTTATGGATATTGGGGAACATGTGTAGGATTTGATTTCAAAATTTTGTTAGCCGGTGCAGCTTTGGCAGCTGGTGGAACGGATTCTGAAGAAGATACAAATGCAATAATGCTTGGGAATTGGTATTACTGTGTTGATTTTGACGATTTTACTATGTTGTACATATATTCGATGGTGTAATATAATATGGAAAAGAAATTTCAAGTGCTGCATTTATGTATATGTTTTTTAACTGGGATTGTTTTTACAATTTTTTACTGGTTATCTTTATCGCCTTTGTTTACTATGTTTCTGGGCATGCTGGTTTTGGTAATCGTAGTACCTTTGTTTATTTTTATATTGCACGATAAAAAATTAAATTTTTTTATATTCAATATAGTATCTCATCTCATTGGTATTACATTATCATTTTTAATTGAAGTAAAATTAGACTTTATGTTTTTTTTGTTTCAATTATCAGACACAGAAATATCAGCGGGAGATGGATTTGGAATAATTTTATATACGCCATTGTACATCTGTGCTGACGCTTTAATAATTATTTTAGCTTTTATAGTAACATGCATAAGGAATAAAAAGCGATGAAGCTAAGTTGTTTTTTGATCCGAGGTGATGTTCCACCTCGGGTTTTCTATTAACTTAAACCAAAAGCACCTGAAACAGATCAAATGACGGCTTCGACCTCGGGGGTGGCTTTGAGATCGGGCTTGATTTTGGATTTGTATTCACTTGTGTGATACCTTCCTTTCGTAATGGTATTATAAACGCTATGTCACGTGAAAAAATATTCGAGTATCTGCTAAGTGAGCATGTAATCCCCCAAAATAAACTTCGCACCTCAGCAACGGATTTTGAGCAAACTCCGCCTGATAACAGCAAAGAGTCGCTTCCTAAGTGATTCTTTGTGCAAAAGGCGAAGGATGCTTGAAATTCGCTGTTGAGGAGCGGAGTGTCAGCATTCATACTATGCGCCGCAGTTCTGTGAGGAACTGCGGCGGAACTATAACCTGCGCCGCGTAATTTTGTGATATTTCAATAAATCACAAGCGTAATTTTGTGATTTTTCCTCTTGATATCCCCGTATTTTTGTGATATACTATACACAGAGGTGATAAAAATGCCACTGCTTAAACGAAAAATAGATGATTTCCTACTCCAATGGAAGAATACTCCTGACCACCTGCCGCTTATCGTAAAGGGTGCAAGGCAGATAGGAAAGACCGCATCCATCGAGCAGTTTGCAAAAAGCAATTATAAAAGCATTGTCGAGATAAACTTCGTGCTGCAAAAGCAATACCGAGGTATCTTTGACGACGGCTTTGAAGTGGATAAGATAATCCGCAATATCTCCCTCATCAAACCCGAGTTTGAGTTCATACCACACGAAACTCTGCTGTTCTTCGATGAGCTTCAGGCGTGCGTAAACTGCGCCACAAGCCTTAAAGCGTTCAGGCTGGACGGACGTTATGATGTGATATGCTCAGGCTCGCTGATGGGAATAAACTACAACGAGATAGAATCCAACAGCGTTGGCAGCAAAGAGGACTACGAGATGCACTCCATGGATTTCGAGGAGTTTCTCTGGGCAAAGGGCTACAAACCCGAACAGATCGAAGATATGTACCGGTGTATGCTGTCAGTCACGCCGCTTTCAAATGTGACGCTTGATGTGATGTTCGAGAGCTTCCGCGAATACATGGTGTTAGGCGGAATGCCTGCTATCGTCAACTCCTTTGTGACAAGCAAGAATTTCAGCGGAACGCTCAAAATGCAGCGGCAGATACTGCTGGACTACGAGGAAGACATCACTAAGTACGCAGGAGGTCTTGACAAAGCGAAGATACTCAGCGTTTACAGAAAGATACCCACCTTCCTCGGTAAGGATAACAAGAAATTTCAGATTTCAAAAATCGAAAAAGGCGCACGCAGCCGTGAGTATGTAGGAACTGTTGACTGGCTTGACAACGCAGGTATAATCAATGTGTGCTACTGTATGGAGCAGCCCGAATTGCCGCTTAAGGGTAACTATGACCCATCGAATTTCAAGGTATATTTCCGTGACAGTGGTCTGCTGATAGGCTCGCTTGACGATGAGGCACAGGAGGATATGCGCTTCAACAAGAACTTCAACACCTATAAGGGAGCGATATACGAAAATAACGTTGGCGATATGCTTGTAAAGCAGGGCTGTCAGCTCTATTTCTACAAGAATGAGCGTGGCACGCTGGAGATGGATTTCTTTATGCGTGACGCTGATTCTCTCATCCCTGTTGAGGTCAAGGCAAATGACGGTGCGACTATCTCGCTGAACAAACTGATCGAGAGCGAGAAATACTCCGATATTAAGTACGGCATAAAGCTTGGCTACAAAAATATCGGCTTTAACGGCAAATTTTATACATTCCCGTATTTCCTTACATTTCTGCTAAAACGTTTTCTGCGGGAAAGAGGGAAAGTTTGATAAATCATCATAGAGGCTCTGGAGCTATCCCCAGAGCCTCTTTTATATATTAAAACCGCACTCGCGCGATTGTTACAACAGTGTTACTTAAGTCGCTTCACCAAGCGGTAGAATGTATTTTTCTTCAGCCCAAGATGGCGCATAGCATCGGCGGCGGTCTGACTTCCGTTTTTCCATAGGCGAATCTCGTCATAGAAGCCATTGGGTATCTCGGTGTTTGGTCTACCAAAGGCTTTGCCCTTCTCCTTTGAGATACGGATACCTTCTGCCTGACGAGCCTTTATCTTCTGTCGCTCTTTTTCTGCGGTATAAGCAAGCAACTCACGATATTGGCAATCAGAGATTTCTCCAGCGAGCTTTTGTCCTTTGTGTTGAGTAGCGGCATATCCAGTATGATTATATCAACGCCCATGTGCTGAAGCTCACGCCATTCTTCCTTTATCTGACCATAATATCTGCCGAGGCGGTCAAGCTCCTTTATCACAAGAACATCTCCGCTTCTCAGCATATTGTTTTTCAGTGCAAGGTAACCTGGTCGTGAGAAATCCCGTCCGCTTGCCTTGTCTGTAATGATATCACGCTCTGAAATCCCGTATTGGGTAAGAGCCTCAATCTGACGGTCGAGGTTTTGCTCGGAGCTGGATACTCGCGCATATCCGTAAGTACGATTGTTCATATAAATCCTCCCCCGTGTCAAAAAGTCCATCGGCTTTCGGGATATGTACCAAAAGGATCTATTGACTTTTTGACACGCTTTTTCGTAATCTTTTGTAGTGTTTCAAAAGGTGTACATTAAGCGTATTGTATTTCAGCGTTCCTCGGAACATCCTGAACTCCACTGTACTCCAGTTCGTGAGATTAACACAGGCGTACCGACCATTGCAGCTGTTCTTGGCATGAGCCATTATCTCCTTAGGGTTGTTTTTGTATCCGTATCTTGCCGCCCAACGATTTATCTGACTTTCACTGCGGCGGCTGAATTTCAGAAGCTCCTCCCAATGATGCTCCACAAAATACAATACCCGAGAGATACATTCTTCCTGTATCTCTCGGGTATCTCCGAATGCAGTGCGGTTAACATGGATGTGCAAACCACAGGTCTTGGTCTTATGAGAACGATAACTCATGTGTACAGCGCTGTTCATAACCTCTAGCCACGGCATTTCCGTCATATGGTATTTGAGAGTCATGGGATGAGTGACAAGCTCCATGCCATCGTCAAGACTTCCATCCGATTTGATGTAAATATGTGGGTTTGACAGATTATTTGCCGTTTCAAGCAGACGTTCGGCGTTATCGTTATCCTTGCCGCCATCATCAATTTCTAGCTCTACGCCGAAATAGCGGTTTCCCTCGCTATAGAAGATCGGCTCGGGCTTGTAGCTATATTCGTGAATTGCACTATTTTCCCGTTTGCTGAAGCATTCGTCGCAGTAGGGATAATCGTCATCCTCATAATAATGAGCGCAGTCCTGATGGATGATACAGCCGCAGTCCTCGCAGGATGTATAGTAGTTGTCGTAGCATCTGCCACAAAGCGGAAAGCCCTCGCTTCCTGCGTTATCATCGTTCCATACGATTGCACCACAACGCTCACAGGTCACGGTGTTATCTCTGCCGCATTGTTCGCAAAGGCACTCGCCGTCCATTTCGATAAAGCTTTCATCCTCGGCAATTTCACAGCCGCAGCGGCTGCAATATATTATGTTTTCCATAGTTTTTATCCTTTCGTGTCAATATTCTTCTGCCAAAAGCATTGTGCTGTGACTGCCATCGTCGATTACATAAATCTTAGCGGCAATCGGGTCAGTAACATTAAAGGTGTACTGCATTGAGTAGTCGGGCTGTTCCTGACGATGAACGATATGCTGTTTTCCGTCCTTTTGGGACAGCTCGAACACCTGCAGATAGTCCTTATCTCCCTTCATTGTGTGAATCATGTACCACAGAATATGCTGTATACTCAGCGGCACGGCAGCGGTTATTCCCTTTGCGGCATAGCGTTGATTATTATACATTCTGTCCTCCTTTACAGACACAAACAGCCCCGCAAGCGTCAAACTTGTGGGGCTGTTTGTGTATTCGATTTACTTGAGCGTCAGATTTTCTCTGATACTTCCAAGCTCCTTTGCCTTTTCCTGCTCGCTGCTTATCAGTACTGTCAGCAGGATTTCCGCCGCAGTTATCACCGCCAGCGAGATGATCGTACCGATTAGGTCCTTGTGCATAGGCGTATTACCCTCCTTTGTCGTTGCTATGAGGATAATATATTGGTGAAAATCGGGGGTGGACTGGAATTAATATATGCCAATGCATATTATTCAGCATTAATATGGCAGTCATGAAGCACGACTGTAGCTTCATTTTTAGCCTTGCGTATATCAAGCATATTTACCTTGTTGATACCATTAGGTGTGTCAGCCTTAATAACAAGCTGTACCTTACACATGGAATATAACAGACCTACTAACAATCCAGTGTTTTCGACTAACTTTTTCTCTTCATCGGAATATGTAAGCCAATCGGTTTTTTCCAAATCAGATACCATATGAATCAATGAATACAGATGCCTTTTATAGATGTCATTGATACCATCAAGCGTTTCGATATAATCTTTTGCTGCATAAGACAAATATTTGAGATGCTCACATATTGCATCAATCTTCTTTTTTGCTTCAAGCATTTGCACTCTTGCTTCATCGACTTTAGTGGATAATTTTGCGCCTGTAATGCCGAATATTACTCCACCGACGAGCAATCCCACTCCAAGCGTTGACACACCAAGCATTGTAGTACCGAGTGCGACACCACCGCCGCCAACCGCAATCGCGCCGCCACCAAGAGCCGCCAGCGTAGCCTTTGTAGCAGCCACTCCGCTAAGAGTTGCAATCGCAGTACCTGTTGATGATGTCCCAAATGCCATCACAACCGCTGTTGTTGCACCTGCTGCCGCTATGCCTCCTGCAGTTCCTAACGCAGCCCCACTAAGACCGCCGAGAAGCACACCTGCGCCTACCGATACTTTTTTCAGTTCCTGAGGATTATAAGCCGGGAGAACGACTCCGTTTATATTGATTTCCTTAAACTGGGGACGATTCTGAATACGCTCCAGCATATCTGAAAAGCGCTCAAAGGATTTGAGTATCTCCAATTCCTGAGTTCCGAGCTTATCCATAATTTTGGAAGCCTTCTTATTGTCCTCTTCAAATTTTGCAACATTGGCTTTGTGCTGTTCAGAAGTGATTTTCATCACGTCGTATGCCTTTTTAGTTTTGACACCACCATAAATGCTGCCTCCTACTCCTGCTGCTCCCGTAACACCTGCAGCGATTCCTAGAATTAATGGTAATGGCATATTATTTCCTCCTGTTTGCTTTTAATATTTCACAGACTTCATAATTAAGCCTGTAATATTCTTCGATTGATATATGGTCACTGAAAAACAATTCATAACCCTCGTCCACACGACACAATAGCGGACGCTCTGCGTAAATGCTACATTTATTGCCGTTAAGATATCGGCAAGCCCCCGTTTCGTCGGCAAGATGCCTATACAATTCAGTTAATCCTACATTTCGGCAACATTCGCCGCACATATCACATTTAAACATCACTCAAACCGCATTACAGCATTCTTGTCACGCATAAAGCTGTCAAAGCTGTCGTGACCTTTCCACGAGACATCTATTCCCAACTTGTCATACATATCAATAAGTGCTTGGTTAAGGACTTCGGGGGTGGTGGCACTTGAAATAATATCTTCATATTGGTTATATGCCTCGGTTTCTTCCTTAAACCTTTCTATGTCGATCCTTTTTAACTCAGCGAGGTATTCATCAAGCTTTTTGTTGATAAGTATATATGCTTCAATTTCTTCATCCATTCCTGATAAACCTAATTGCATTCTAAGTTCTCGTAATACAAGCCTTACAAGATTCATCCAAGCCATGTAATTTAATCGAGAAATAAATACAATTAGATTACCGCCTTTTAATCTTGATTTTAAAGTTGCTTCTCCTCCGTCTATCAAACACAAAGTTCCGTTTCCGATTAACTGCATTCTGCGTAAATCTGAATGCTTAGATGTTGGTATACATTCTTTGAATGGTAATTTATATTGAAAGAATCTGCGAAGCGTCCAGATTAAATCTATCAGAAGTTCACATATAATCACTGGTATCATTTGCGTTAATCCGAAGCGAAAATCATAGGTATTTGTGTTTCCATGCAGTTTGTCTGTATAAACTGCCTCGGCAATATCAGCTAATGTTTTTTTATTACCAAATGACCCAACATTAAGCAGTTCAAACATCTCGAAAAAAGGCATTGTAATACCCATGCCACGCCTTCCCTTTTTTCTGGTCGTTTCATGCCCTGCTACATCCGACATTAGGTGCCCAATCCAATTTACTATACCACAGAATAATTTGGATAAAAAATTATTTCCTTGCAGTTCGTGGGTTTCTGTGCTTATTGTAATGACCTGTCCATTTGTCACAAACGATGATGTTGAAGTAAACTGATTTAATATAGAAAAAAACAGCCCTATTGGGTCAGGTGAATGACCGAGACTTTTCATGTGATGATTTTGAGGATTCATTTTAAATAAGGTGATGCTTGTCTGGTCATAATTCACTAAAAACTTATTGCCTAAAAAATTTATTGCATCTATTACATTATTTTCTTTGGATGGGTCGTGTTTCCATTTGCATATTTTAGCAAATTGTACAACGCACTTATCTACCTGTGCATCAGTCCATGCACCAATGACGCTATCCCTTGGTGCTCCTACTAAGAAAATATCAACCATACCCCCAATAAGCCCACAAGTAGCGGAAATCATATAATCAAACGCATCACATTTTCCACTCTTCAATAAAAGCTGTTGATTATCAGAGGTAGGTGCTAGTCTTTCTAAACAAACTTCGTTTGTACTCATAGATATTCCTTTCAAATCACAATTAAATTAATTCAATGATATCCCCCTGACTCCTTATCCACATATCCACGCCATTTCCGAAAACCTCGGCAGATATGAGATACCCGTCAGAGTTATGCTCTATAATCTTCGCAGTCGGAAGCCTGTCCAGCACTGCCTCAACAGACGGTCCTTTATAGAGGAATTTAATACGCCTGAGCTTTCCGCCGTACATAAACTGGATACGCTTACGGAATTCTCCCTCCTCAAACTTATCCTTGTAAGGTACGACAAATCGCTTATCCAGCACCTCAAAGCTCTGTATGCGGTCAATGCGGTATATCGTTGGGAATAAGTCATCGGGATTATCAAACTCCGCTTTTTTATCTATACCCTCAATGAAAGCCGTGAGGTAGAAATAAAATTCCGAAAACATGATTGCGGCTGGCTTTAATATACGTTCTACCGAAGCCCCGTCCTGCTTTTGATATGTAACCTTCAACAGACGATGCTCCTTGATTGCCGTACCGATAGTCCATAGGTTATGAATATAGCTCTTTTTGTGATGAGGCTCTACATAATGGAACATCTCATTCCCGACCAATGCCTGTACAATAGCCTGTTTTTGCTTGGGAACGCAATTTTTCAAAAGCTTATTGATGATGCTCTCCATCTCGTCTTTGCAGAACGCTCTGCTTTCCAAAAGAATTTTGCATACACCAAGTATTTCGCTGTTTGTAAGCGCACTGTCATCCTGTGTACAAAGATAATACGCATTCATAGTCTTGTCATACACCAACTGCTTGTCTGTAAGACAATCCGCAGCTTGGTTTTCAAAAAAGGCTCTCAGATCATCGATATCACGCTGTATAGAACGTTGGTGAACTCCGTAATACTCCGCTTCATCAGCTTTGTTGATGGCTTCTCCGTTCATTAGCTTTGTATATAACCTGAGAATACGACCTGATTTATAGTCTGAATATAAGTGGTCAGTATGCATTTCATCACCCTATTTCTTTATATTGTAGCTATATTATAGCATACTGCATTGACAATAGGTGTCTATCTTCTGTCTTTTTGTTAATTTAGAATAACATCTTGTACGCAATATTATATCATACATCAATTACAATTGCAAGGCATTATTAAAAAATAATTGCTATATGCATTAAAACTATAATTGCTAAAATGTTTTGTATGATAATGCCCGATGTAGTAAACTATATAATGTGAAGGAAGGTGAATTTCATGGATAACATAGTAAAGGCACTTGGACAGAGGATCCGTCAGCTCCGCTATCAGGCGAATATGAGCCAGGAGGAGCTTGCGTTCATTGCCGGACTGAACGCTGCACACCTCGGACAGATCGAGCGTGGCTTGAAGAAACCCACTATCGAAACGATCAATCAGATTTCCGAAGCCCTCAATACGCCTCTGAACGTCCTTTTTACATTCGATGAGGATACCGCACAGCCCTTGAAAGAGGACAACAACTCAGCTATGAATAAAATAGTCGCACAGCTTACCTCTATGACAGATGAGGAGCAGTATGATATATTAAAGTTAATCAGGATTTTTAAGCATTTCAGAAGTAATCAGGACGAATAAAAAAGTGCTTTTTACAACCAAAAAGCACTGAAATTCACTACATATATTAATTGTGCCTGTACAGTGATTTTCGGTCAAAAAACACCGTTTTTTCAAAGGTGTATTTTGACGGACGCAATCAATTATGGGCAACCTTTAAAAACTTCGTTCAAAAAAATTTTTTGCATTTTTGCCGCTATAAACTCAAAAAACAGAGTATTACTCACATATATACTCATTTTTTTAATTATTCATACATCGTAATCTATTTATTTATACGGTATTTAAAGGATTGGAGAAACAGGACTTTGACTCCGTCACTCGTGGGTTCAAATCCCGCTATCCCAACCAAAATAAAAAGGCACCGGATGGTGCCTTTTTATTTTGGAAGCAAACGCTCCGCTTCGGTTTTCCCTTATGGAAAACCGATTTTGCTGCACAAAACCCGAAATCAACCGCAGTGTGTCCCTTTCGGATAACTGTGCGGTTCAGATAGCCTTTTTCATTTCTCACGCTATCATCGCTGTCGAATGTAGAATATGTAACAGCGAAAGACCTTGGAGTAGGCATTATTTCGCCATTGACTTGCAGCCAGATATTCACCATACTCCACCTCCCGAAATTAAATAAAGCCGCTGCCCATTACAGGCGCGGCTCAATGGCTCTGAAGCTGTTATATTTATTATAGCATATTTTCGTCGGCGGAAACTGTAAACTTTGGATAGAAAAAAGCACCCTGTTTTTTTGTACAGAGTGCCATTTATTCTATATAGCCACGTCAATTGATTATATTTTCATCTCTGACATCAGTCATTTTGGTTTCCGATTTTTCCACAATTTTCTCAAGACTTGCCGAGATACTATCGAGCTTCTTCTAAGAATCTGCTTGCATTTCGTACATTCTTATGTAAAGCACTACCGCCCACCTTATCGACAAAAAGAAGAAAATCAGTATTACTCCAACCAATATTCCGCATATCGGTGCCCAGATATATTCTGCCGATATTTTTAAAAGTGAAATAATACACGCCAGAACAGCAAGACCTAATAATCCAACCATAATAGTTGAAAAAACGGATACAAAAGCTTCTAAATTGTTAGCATAATCATTAGAGACCAGTTGCTTGTCATTTGAATAGAAACCACTTGATATATCCTTTTTACCGCCAGAATTACGAATAACGTCCCTTTTCCGTTTTGCGTCCTTTACTATCATAACAACGAGCATTACTATAAACAACGCAATTATAGCAATAATCATAATAACCCCTCCTTTATGTCAACATTATAACACGAAGGAGAGGTTATGTCAAGTATTATCTTCCGTTAGTCACCTTTATCTGCCTGTACTGCTGGTTAGCAACAGCTTCTCCGAGGGCGCCTTTCTATTTTGGTTGCGAACGCTCTGCTATGCCGTTGCCTTGCGTTGTCTTATTATTCCGTACACTCCGTCAATACGGCAGCTCAAAGCTTGTGAAATACCATCTTCCGTCGCGCTTTACCGCACTGTATGTAATGGTATCCTCGGTGACCTCGCCCTCCCACTCGTATGTGGAGCAGGCAGTGAACTCCGCTGTATCCGCAGTCAGTATGCTGAGATCGTACACCGTGCTCCGATAAGCAATATTCGCACCACGAGCACCGCAGGCAGTATACAGCTTGCCGTCATCTCCCTCGATATACTGTTGGGTATCCATCAGGGAATTGATGATTTCATCGGAAAAATAGCAGCTAAGCGCATTAAGCAGCTCGGCTTTTGTATCAAGCCGTTCATCAGCTACCAGATAGTATTTCCAAGTGGAGCCGTTAACCTCTTTTTCAAGGGTGATGCTGTTTATTCCGGCAAGCGCCTCAAGGTCGAAATAGCCATAAAGTGCATTTGCCTCTTTGAATATCTCCTCGGCTGTCTGAGTTGTGGGATCCATCCGGACAAATCCTCCGGCAGATTCGGGAAGAAGCGAATACTTCTCTTCCGCCTGATAATAGCGGTACACCTTGGTTCCGTCCCCGTTTACATAGAAGTCGCACATATAATAAAGCACGCTCTCGTGCTCATCATAGCAGGACACGCCGTAGCACTCCTCGCCGTCGATCTCGGCAGTTTCGCCGGTGCTGCGGAATATGTATACCTTGTCTTTCTGGGGAAGCCCGAGAAAAGTATTATCGCATCCTGCCAGATACTCCACATAAACATCGCTTTCGGGAAGAGCTTCGGCGGTTTCCTCCTTGGTTTCGGGAACTATCTCTTCGGTTTTCTCCTGCACCTCTTCGCTGACAGGGGGCGCAGCCTCGGTCTGCTCCTCGGAATAAGCAGGAATACTGCTTTCAATTTCGCTGCTTACGGGCGGCGCAGCCTCCTCGGTGCGTGAAACAGTTGTACCATCATCACTGCCGCAGCCAGAAAGCAGCATACAGCCCACCAGCAGGGCAAATATTCTCTTTTTCATATTACCTCCGTTTTTCGGTCAATACATCTGCAAAAGACGGGCACGCATAAGCGATGCCCGTCTTTTATCTGTGAAAAAAGCGGATCAAAGCTCCTCGGTCTCCTCGGGAGCAGCTGCTTCTTCTTCAATAAGCTCGTTGTTCTGCTTATTGTCTTCGGCAGCCTCTGCAGCGGTATCTGCAATATTGTCATCAATGTCGTCAAAGTCGAAGTCCTCGTCGTCCATCCACTCTGCGTCATCCCACTCGTCGTAGTAATCCTCTTCGTTCTCCTTCTCGAGCTTTTTCTTTGTAATAATTGCAGCAGCAGCAACTCCGCCCGCAACAGCAAGCAGTCCTACCAGTGCCAGTCCTAATCCTTTAGCCATAATAAATACCTCCTAGCAATCAGGTCAATGTTACATCATATAGTATATACTATTCCCTAAAAAATTTCAAGTATTTACACTAATTTTTATCTATTTATAACAAATCGGTTACATATTTCCTGTCATATTCATCAAAACAGATATCGCAGCTATCGGGGCAGTTTCACAGCGGAGAATACGCTTTCCAAGCGAAACCGGGATAAATCCGCGCTGTGCAAGCTGCGCAGCCTCGTACTCCTCGAAGCCGCCCTCGCTTCCGATGATTATATCAATATTCTGCTTTAGCTCCGGAACAGCCTCTTTCAGCGAAAGCTCCGCGCACTCATAGAACAGTATGCCCGTATTTTCGGCAGAAAACATATCAAGCAACTCGGAAAATTCTACCGCGTCGCCTATCGTGGGAATAACTCCCCTGCCGCACTGCTTTGCCGCTTCGTAGGCTATTCTGCGGTAGCGCTCGGTCTTTTTCTGCATCTGCTTTTTGTCCGGACGCGATACGCAGCGCTTTGAGAAGAACGGAATTATCTCGCAGGCTCCGCACTCCACCGCTTTCTGAACGATAAACTCCATCTTATCGCTTTTCGGCATCGCCTGAAACAGCCTTAAATGTACGGTCGGCTCGGCTTCGTTCGCAGTTTTTTCCAGCACGCTGAACACACATTCTGCTCCGGAGTACTCCAGCTGAGCCAGATAGTCGCTTCCCTTTCCGTCGCAGATGACGGCGAAATCGCCCTTTCTCATTCTCAGCACCTGCACCGCGTGCTTTGCGTCATCGCCAGAAAGCACTGCGGAGTCCTCGGATATGTTTTCGGTAAAGAAGCGCGGATATCTCCAGCGCTCCATTTTAAGCTCGGATTCTGACATATCATATCTCCTTTCGGAATTGTTGTTAAGCTCCCTAGCACGCACATTGCCATCAGTTCCAGCCGTATGCTTCGCCCTGACTGAACAGCTCCTCAACGTTTCTTCTGAGCCCCGAATTGCACTCGTGCCGAAGCAGCGCGTCAGCGTCAAGCAGCTCCTGCGCAAGCTGACTGACCTCCGGCAAAACCTCCGCGTCATCCGCAATATCGGCGACCTTAAGCGGCGGAAGCCCGTGCTGCTGCCTGCCGAAGAAATTTCCCGGTCCCCGAAGCGCAAGGTCCTGCTTTGCTATCTCAAAGCCATCGGTTGTATTCACCATTGCCTGCGTGCGCGCTTTGGTGTACTCGCTCTGATTGTCCGTCATAAGCACGCAGTAGGATTGGGCGCTGCCGCGGCCTACGCGTCCCCTCAGCTGGTGCAGCTGCGAAAGCCCGAACTGCTCTGCATTCTCGATAAGCATTACCGCGGCATTGGGCACGTCGATTCCCACCTCGATAACCGTTGTGGAAACAAGCAGCTTTATTTCATTGTCGCGGAACTTACGCATTACCTCGTCCTTGTCTGCCTGCTTCATCTTTCCGTACAGCAGACCTATCGGAATATCGCTGAACCACCCCTCGCTAAGCTGCCTGCAATACTCGATCGCACTCGCCTTTTCGGCTGATTTGTTTTCGCTCTCCTCAACGAGAGGACAGACGATATACGCCTGTTTTCCCTCCGAAATGTGCTTTCGTATGAAGTTGTATATTCTCGGGCGGAAGGATGTATCCACCGCGTAGGTTTTTATCGGTATTCTGCCCTTAGGCATCTCGTTTATTACGGATACATCAAGGTCGCCGTAGACGATCATTGCAAGGGTTCTCGGAATCGGCGTCGCAGACATGGCAAGTATGTGGGGATTTATTCCCTTTTCTGCAAGCGCCGAGCGCTGAGCCACGCCGAATCTGTGCTGCTCGTCCACTATAACAAGCCCGGGATTTTTGATGTCCGAGGACTTCTGGATAAGCGCCTGCGTGCCGACCAGAACACTTATCTCGCCATCCGCCGCCGCTTTTCGTACATCCGACTTCTGCTTGGCGGTGAGACTGCCCGAAAGCAGCTCGACCCTTACGCCGAGGTCAGCCAGCATTCCGCTGAAGGTCACATAATGCTGCCGCGCAAGCACCTCCGTCGGAGCCATCACCAGCGTCTGAAAGCCGTTAAGGTGCGCAAAATACGCCGCCGCTGCCGCAACAAGAGTTTTTCCCGAGCCTACGTCGCCCTGCAAAAGCCTGTTCATGGGGTACAGGCGCTTCATATCGCCAATGCAATCCGATATCGCGCGAAGCTGCGCATTTGTCGGCGTAAACGGCAGCGCACCGTAAAAATCAGAAAGCGACTTTTCCGTCATCACCGCACCGCTAAGCTCACGGTATCTGCTTCCGATTAGCGACAAGCCAAGCTTAAGCGTCAGCAGCTCTTCAAAAACCAGTCTTCGGCGCGCTGCGGCATACTCCTCACGCGTTTTGGGGAAGTGGATCTTTGTTACTGCCTCGCTCTTTGTCACAAGCGAGAATCTCTGACGTATCTCGTCCGGGACGCGCTCCTGCAAAGATACGCAGGTCAGCGCAGATTTAACGTTGCGTGATACGATATTGTTAGTTAATCCTGCCGTCAGCGGATATTTCGGGATAAGCCCTCCCTCGTGAGGGTCTACATACATAGGAGACAGCACCTGAAGCTCCGCGATATTTTCCGCTATTCTGCCGTAAAACAGATACTCGGCGTTTTCCTGAAGCTTTTCAAAGGTATATTTCGCATTGAAGAACACAGCGGTAATACTGTCCGTGCCGTCCGAAAGCACCGCTTTATAAATCGCCATGCGCGCATAGCTGCTGAACGGAGATATCTTCTTTTTTACAAACGCACGAAAGGCGCAGACCTCGCCGGGCTGCACCTGTGATATCTTGCGCGGAGCCGTAAGATCGAAATAATCTCTCGGGTACAGCTCGATAAGCTGCTCTGCGGTCTGCACGCCTATTTTTTTGTATAGCTCGGCTCGTTTAGGGCCTACGCCTTTAAGATAGGTGATTTCCATTTACTCTTGTTTCGCTGTCCTGCACAAAAGCTGTCTGAAAAGCAGCCTGCGCTCCGTTACATAATCGTTATTCTACAGAGATGATGTAGTAATACACGGGCTGTCCGCCGTTTACCAGCACGATATCAATGTTGTCGCTGATTTTCGCGCGCAGCTTTTCGTATGCCTCCTGTGCGTCCTCGTCGCTGACATCCGAGCCGTAGATAACGGTGATAAAGCTGCTTGAGGAGCTTACAAGGCGCTTTGTCAGCTTGATAAGCGACTTTGTGATATCCGTTTCGGTGAATACGATCTTGCCGTTGTCCATTGCAAGAATTTCGCCCTGCTTGATTTTATGTCCGTCGTACTCGCTGTCGCGTACAGCAAAGGTGATCTGTCCGCTGGCAACTCTTCCGAGAGCGTCGGTCATACCGCTTCTGTTTGCGACAAAATCCGCGTCGGGGTCAAAGGACATCATAGCGGCAATTCCCTGTGGGATAGTCTTCGACTGGAGCACGCATACATTTCTGTCGGCAAGAGCAACCGCCTGCTCTGCCGCCATGATTATGTTCTTGTTGTTCGGAAGTACAAATACGTTATGTGCAGGAGTCTGTCCGATAGCGTCAAGGATATCATCGGTGGAAGGATTCATAGTCTGACCGCCGCGCACTATGTTATCAACGCCAAGGTCACGGAACAGCGCCTCGATACCTGCGCCTGCCGCAACCGCAACAAAGCCCATATCCTTTTCGGGGGCAACAGGCGTCTTTCTGTTTGTCTGCGCCGCTTCGTCAGCCTTGATGATGTTGTTGTGCTGCTCGCGCATATTCTCTATCTTCATCTTGGTAAGCTCGCCGAACTTAAGTCCCTCTTCGATAGCCTTACCCGGGTGATTTGAGTGAACGTGCACCTTGATGATATCATCGTCATCCACCACGACAACGCAGTCGCCTATCGTTTCTAGAAACGCTCTCAGCGCGGTGGCGTCCTTTGCGTCGCTCTTCTTGTTTACAATAAACTCGGTGCAGTAAGCGAATGTTATCTCCTCGGAGCTGCCGCTTGCCGCCGCAACCGCAGCCGGCGCAGCAGGCTTTATGCCGTTTTCGGACTCGATAACAGCACCGCCGGCAATGACCTGCATCATGCCCTGCAGGATAACGATAAGTCCCTTGCCGCCGGCATCCACCACTCCTGCCTTTGCAAGCGCAGGAAGAAGCTCGGGAGTTTTCTCAAGGCTCTTTTCTGCCTGCTCGATATATGCTTTCAGGTATTCCGCAGCGTCGCCGCCCTCGGTGCCGAGCGCGACTGTGTTCTCATATGCCTCTCTGGCAACGGTCAGGATAGTGCCCTCGGTCGGCTTCATCACTGCCTTGTAGGCAGCGTCTACGCCAAGCCTGAACGCCTCGGACAGTGCCTTTGCGTCAGCCTCCGCCTTGCCTGCCAGACCCTTTGAAAGTCCCCTGAAAATCAGCGACAGAATAACGCCCGAGTTGCCTCTTGCGCCGCGCAGCATTGCGCCTGCCACTGTCTTTGCCGCATCGCCTGCTGTAATGCCGCTGTGCATATTCCTCAGCTCAGCCACGGCGTTGCCTATCGTCATTGACATATTTGTTCCCGTATCGCCGTCCGGCACGGGGAAAACGTTAAGCTCGTCAACCTCCTGTCTTTTGTTTGCAATGTTGTTAGCTCCGGATATGACTGCATCCCTGAAAAGCTTTCCTGTAATCTTCATCTTCCGCGAATTTCCTTCCTATACGATTGTTGATATGCTGTGCTCTGCGGCTTTTCACCGCAGTGATACTAAACCTTAAGGCTTTCTACATAAACATTAACGCGCTCAACAGTGATTCCCGTGCTTTCCTCAACGGTGTAGCGCACCTTGTTCATTATGCTCTTTACTACCGCGCTTACATTAATGCCGTACATAACTGTTATGTGAAGCTCGATCACAAGCTTGTCCCTGCCTGCGCGCACGGTCACTCCGCAGCTGCTCTTGCGCTTGCCGAATGGCAGCGCTGCCGCCAGCGTCTGCCCGGGAGTGCTGACATTCATATGCACCACGCCAAAGCAGTTGGTAACGGTACTGCTTATCAGCGACATAAGATACTCCTGTGATATTGTTATCTCGCCGATGTGATTTTTAACTCTGATCATAGCATTTCCTCCTTGCCGATGAAATCAAACAACATATACCCCGTCTGACGCAGGTCTGCATACCGACGTAAAATACGTGGGAAACCTCCTTGCCGCTTCCGTCGCAGAGCCCTCCTCATAGAATACGCCGAACACTGCTGCGCCGCTGCCCGTAAGCATTGCACCGGCAGCGCCCGCTGCAACAAGTGCGCAGCAAATCTCCTCTATCCTGCTGTCATTATACAGCAGCTGAAAGGTATTATACATTTTATCCGCAAAGCCGCCGTCCCCGACAGCCGCAACAAACTCGCTCATCCTGTTTGACGGCGGTATCGGAGCGTTGTCATACCTTGCGTAGGCTTCGCCTGTAAAGCAGCTGAAATCCGGCTTTACTACCAGAAAGCAGCAGTCTTTGACCATAGGACAGCCGCTTATCTGCTCGCCAATGCCGCGGCACTGTCGTGTACCTCCGGCAAGGCAGAACGGAACATCCGCGCCTATCGAAGCCGCAATGCGGTAAAGCTCCTCCTGTGAAACCGCCCCGAAGCGCTTGTCAAGCGCATGAAGCACCGCAGCCGCGTCCGCACTTCCGCCGCCCATGCCTGCACCGCTTGGAATACGCTTGGCAATAGCTATCTTCACCGCCGCAGTGATGCCCGAGCAGGCAAGATATCGCTCTGCCGCCCTGTATGCGGTGTTTCTGCCGTCCGTGGGGACGAATGGGTCATCGCACGTCAGCGATATGCCCTTCCCCTCGGAGAAGTCAACCTCCACGATATCCGACAGCGTAACGCTCTGCATAACCGTTTCAAGCGTGTGATAGCCGTCATCGCGTCTGCCGGTTATATCCAAAAACAGATTGAGCTTTGCATTTGCAATAACTGTCACCGCTTTATCTCCTCAATAAATTCGCGTATGCGTGCAAGAGCCGTTGTAAGGTGCTGCACCGAGTACGCATAGGATACTCTTACAAAGCCCTCGCCGCTTTCTCCGAAAGCGTTTCCCGGAACAACAGCCACCTTTTTGCCGTAAATAAGCTTCTCGCAGAACTCCGCCGATGTCATTCCCGTAGACCGAATGCAGGGGAATACATAGAATGCGCCCTCCGGCTCGAAGCAGTCCAGTCCCATATCATTGAAGCCCTTGACAAGCAGGCGGCGGCGCATATCATACTCCTCCACCATTTTATCCACCTCGTCGCGGCACTGGGTCATTGCAACGATAGCAGCGTACTGGCTGACCGTCGGGCTGGACATGATGCAGTACTGGTGAAGCTTAAGCATCTGCTTCATTACGGGTCTGGGACCTGCGGCATAGCCAAGTCTCCAACCGGTCATGGCAAACGCCTTTGAAAAGCCGTTTATCACAATGGTGCGCTCTCTCATGCCATCAATTTCGGCAAACGAAACGTGCTTTTCGCCGTTATAGGTCATCTCGGAGTATATCTCGTCCGACAGCACCATTATATCCGTGCCGCGCAGCACCTCGGCAATCTGCTCGAGATGCTCCCTGCGCATGACCGCACCTGTGGGATTGTTCGGAAACGGCAGCACAAGCGCCTTTGTCCGGGGCGTTATCTTCTCTTTCAGAGCCTGCGCGGTAAGGCGGAAGTTATCCTCCCTTTTTGTAACTATCGGCACCGGAGTGCCGCCGCACATTGTAACGATAGGAGAGTAGCATACAAAGCTTGGCTCGGGCACAAGCACCTCATCGCCTGCCTGTATAAGCGTGCGCAGCGCCATATCAATCGCCTCTGAGCCGCCAACAGTAACGATTATCTCGCCGTCGGGTTCGTACTCGGTATGTATCGTCTGAATAAGATACTGCGAGATAGCCCTGCGCAGCTCGGCAAGTCCGCTGTTTGCGGTATAGGCGGTGCGTCCCTTTTCAAGCACGCGGATAGCCTCCTTGCGCACTGCCCACGGAGTCTTGAAATCGGGCTCGCCCACGGACAGAGAAATAACTCCCTCGACCTGCTGTGCAATATCAAAGAATTTTCTTATCCCCGACGGCTGTATGTTTGTGATACGCTCGGGAAGAATTTTATCATAATCTATCACGGAGATACTAAACTCCTTTCATCTGTTGTGTCCTCGCTGAATACATGGTTCTTTTCCTTATATCTCTTGAGGATAAAGTGCGTCGCGGTGGAAATAACGCCGTCAAGCGCGGACAACCTCTCCGATACAAACAGTGCGACCTTTCTCAGCGACGTGCCGGTAACGGTTACGGACAGGTCGTATGCACCGCTCAGCAGGAATACGCTGTCAACCTCGTCATACTCCATGATGGTATGCGCAAGGTCGTCAAAGCCCTTGCCCTTCATGGGAGCGACCTTTATCTCGATTATCGCCGTAACACGGGTCTCGTCTACGCTCTCCTCGTTGATGATCGCTGTATAGCCCATAAGTATGCCGTCATCCTCGAGCTGCTTTATCTGCGCGGCGACTGCACTCTCGGAAATGCCCAGCATCGCCGCCAGCTCCGCATTGGACAGTCTGGCATTCTGCCGTAATAATTCAAGAAGCTTGTTCATAATCATGTCCTCCGTATATTTATTTGGGAAATCCCATAAACGTCACTGCCTTTATGCGAGCGCCCTCTGTACGGCTCAGCCCGTAACATTGCGCTCGGGTATCCTGATAAAAACAGGACTCTTTTTGCTGAATACGCATATCTCATTATAACCTATATCCCTCAGCATATCAAGACATTCCGGGATATCCGCTCCCACATCCTCTGCGCGGTGCGCGTCCGAGCCAAGCGTTATCATTCTGCCGCCCTTTTCGTAGTAGCGCCTGATATACTCCTCGCACGGCATGGGCACGTGCAGTCCCTTGCGTATTCCGGATGAGTTCACCTCAAGCGCGATATCGCTTTTGATGATGACCTCCAGTATCTTGTCGATAACCGCGGAATAGCGGCTCATATCCACCTCGTGACCGCCGACATCGCCGCTGATAAAGCGAAGCGGAAACGTCAGGTGCGACAAAGCGCAGAATTTACCCCATTCCGCCAGAGCAAGCTCCTCCTCGAAATACTCATCCAAAGCACGGCGGCGAGCCTCCTCGCTGTCGGGTATGCAGTTTATATAGGGGAAGCTTTTTGTGCGGTGCTGCGAGCCCAGCACAAAGTCATAGTCGTATTTCGCCAGAATAGCCTCCGCCTGAGGAAGATCATACAGCGGCTGCCCAAGCTCCGCCCCGAAATAGACGTTCATCCTGCCGCTGTATTTTGCCTTAAGGTCGAGATATACCTTATGCGACTGCTCCATAGTCTCGGCGTAGTGCCAGCTGTCAAGCTTTTCGTTTTCGATATGGTCCGTCAGAGTAAAGTGCTTTATCCCAAGCTGAAAGGCTCTCTCCGCCATTTTCTCGGGAGTATCCCTGCCGTCGGGCGAAAGCAGCGAATGCATATGAGAGTCTGCAATAATATCTTTGCCGTTCAATTTCTTTTGTTCCTCTTTTTCTGTTTTTATCTGCGAAGTCTAAAATTTTATACATAAATCTTATTCCGCAGACGGTTTTTTTATTATTTTATCACAAATTTTTAAATTTGTCTATGAATACATTTACTTTTTGCAATTTTTTTAGTATAATAGATAAGAAATAATAAAATATAGGTGTGCGGACGGTTAAATTATACAACAACATTACCACGCTCCGCAGGCAAGGAGGACATAATGAGAGCAGTAGTAGCTGTTATCGGTAAGGACACAGTAGGTATTCTGGCAAAGGTCAGCGGTATCTGCGCAGAATGCAGGGCAAATGTAATGGATGTTACACAGACCATTATGCAGGATCTTTTCGCAATGACCATGATGATAGAGATATCCAACCTCACCATCGACTATTCTGATTTTGCCGACAAGCTGACAAAGGCGGGCAGCGATATGGGTCTTCAGGTGCACGTTATGCATGAGGATATTTTCAACGCCATGCACCGCATCTGATATAAATATATTAAGGAGAATTACATAATGCTTAATACAGGCGATATTCTTGAAACCATAAAGATGATACAGGAGGAGAACCTTGATATCCGTACAATTACTATGGGTATCTCTCTGATAGACTGTATCGACAGCGACGAAAACCGCGCCTGCGACAGGATCTACGAAAAGATGATGCGCAAGGCGGAAAACCTTGTAAAAACCGGCGAGGACATCGAAAAGCAGTACGGCATCCCGATAATCAACAAAAGAATATCGGTAACTCCCATATCCATAGTAGCCGCAGCTACCCACAGCAAAAACCCCGTAAAGTTCGCAAAGACCCTCCAGCGCGTCGCAGAGGGCACGGGCGTCAACTATATCGGCGGTTACTCCGCACTGGTGCACAAGGGCTATGCAGCAGGCGATCTGGAGCTTATCAACTCCATTCCCGAGGCTATGGCAGAGACCTCCAATGTATGCTCCTCCGTCAATATCGGCTCTACTAAGGCAGGCATCAACATGGACGCAGTTTCCATGATGGGTAAGGTCGTTTACGACGCAGCCGTTGCCACAAAGGACAACTACTGCTTCGGCGCTGCAAAGATCGTTGTATTCTGCAACGCTCCCGAGGACAATCCCTTTATGGCAGGCGCTTTCCACGGCGTGGGCGAATACGATACAGAGATAAATGTCGGAGTTTCCGGCCCGGGTGTTGTTCGTGCAGCTATCGCAAAGCACCCCGAAGCCAATATGACAGAAATTGCAGACATCATCAAGAAAACAGCGTTCAAGATCACCCGTATGGGTCAGCTTGTAGGAACCGAAGCAAGCCGCAGACTCGGCGTGCCTTTCGGCATTGTGGATCTGTCCCTTGCCCCCACTCCCGCAGTCGGCGACTCCGTTGCGCATATACTTGAAGAAATCGGTCTTGAGAGCTGCGGCACTCACGGCACAACCGCCTGCCTTGCAATGCTCAACGACGCAGTCAAAAAGGGCGGCGTAATGGCTTCCTCTCATGTCGGCGGCCTTTCCGGCGCATTCATCCCCGTGTCCGAGGACGCCGGTATGATAGACGCTGCCGTTCGCGGCTCGCTCTCTCTCGAAAAGCTTGAAGCAATGACCGCTGTTTGCTCCGTAGGTCTTGACATGATCTGCATCCCCGGCGATACTCCCGTTGATACGATATCCGCTATCATCGCCGACGAGGCTGCTATCGGCATGGTCAACAGCAAAACCACCGCAGTGCGCGTTATCCCGGCTATCGGCATGAAGGAGGGCGATATGCTGGAATTCGGCGGTCTGTTCGGCAGCGGACCCGTTATGAAGATCAACAGCTGCTCGTCCTCGAAGTTCATCTCAAGAGGCGGACGAATCCCTGCACCTATGCAGAGCCTCAAAAACTAACGAAACACAAAGCAAAGCCGCTTCCGAAAGGAAGCGGCTTTTCAACGGAATCAGCGCCCGTCCGCCTACATTTTTTCCGCAATACTGCACAAACCTCGTCTATATACAAGTATACAAAATACTCAACTGTGCAATTTCATAGCAATAAGCACTTGGCGTTGCCTTAATATGCCAAAATTGCGGCAGTATATTTGTCTATTATTGCTATTGAAAAAAAAACTGTTTTGGATTAAGATAGAAAATGTACGTTTACACTGTATATATAAATATGTATATCGCTGCACTTCCATAGCATAGACTATGGACAGCATAAAATAACTTACAAGGTGAGGTATCGCATGGATATATTACAGCAGCTGGTAGAGCTTGACAAGTCCGCCGCCGCAGCTACCGATTCTATGATAGAGGAGGAGCAGCGCGCACTTCAGGCACAGGACAACAAACGCCTCAGCCGCCGCGAAAAGCGCGTAGCCGAGGAGCGCGAAAAGCTGGAAGCGCTTCGCAGCGAGCACCAAAGCCAGCTTGAGGATAAGCAGAACAACGCCGACAAGGCTCTGTGCGAAGCCACAGCGCGGCTTGACAGCATCTTCGAGCAGCACAGCGAAAGGTGGCAAAACGAGATAATAAGCCGCATTACAGGAGTGTAAGCAATGTCGTTTTCATCCAATTCGATCATAACAAAGGCGCGTGCCATATACGGTGCAGCCCTCAGCGCGGATGATTACTCGCAGATGTGCGCAAAAACCACCGTCGCCGAGGTTGCCGCTTTCCTAAAGCAAACCGACCGTTACCGCAGCGTGCTTTCCGGAATAAATCCGCAGACCGTGCACCGCGGTCAGCTTGAAACGCTGATATCCAAAAACATACTTGATGTGTTCGAGAGGTTTCACAAATTCGATTTCAGCGACAGCCGCGCGTTTTTCCGCTATATCATCATGGAGCTTGAGGCAGAGCAGATACTCACCGCGATAGAGGGAGTCGCCGCAGG
>JBJESD010000151.1:0-5707 GCA_051882595.1 Oscillospiraceae bacterium
GGCAAGACAACGCTGTTTAACGCACTTACCGGCTCAAATCAGTATGTCGGCAACTGGCCCGGGGTTACGGTAGAGAAAAAAGAGGGCAAGCTTAAGGGCGAAAAGGATATCATCATAACCGACCTGCCCGGTATATACTCGCTGTCCCCGTATACGCTTGAGGAAGTCGTTGCTAGAAACTACCTCATCGGTGAACGCCCCGAGGCAATTCTTAACGTGATAGACGGCACCAACATCGAGCGCAACCTCTACCTCACCACTCAGCTTATTGAGATAGGCATACCTGTTGTGGTAGCGATAAACATGATGGATATCGTAGCCAAAAACGGCGATATTATCGACATCGAAAAGCTTGGCAAGGCTCTTGGGTGCGAGGTGTGCGAGATATCCGCGCTTAAAGGCACAGGCATCAACGAGGCAGCCGAAAAGGCTATTGCGCTTGCACGCAGCGGCAAGCCCGTAGTGCCCCGTCACAGATTCAGCGGCGCCGCCGAGCACGCACTTGCGCATATTGAGGAGGCTTTCCTGCACGACATCCCCGAGGATCAGCAGAGGTGGTATGCGATAAAGATATTCGAGCGCGACGAAAAGGTGCTTGAGATACTGAAAATACCCGAAAAAAAGCGCGAGCATATAGAAAACGACATAAAATCAGCCGAGGCAGAGCTTGACGACGACTCCGAGAGCATCATAACCAACGAGCGGTATTGTTACATAACCGATGTACTTAAGGGCTGCTATACCAAAAAGAATAAGGGAGGACTGACCACCTCAGACAAGATAGACAGGGTAGTTACAAACCGTATTCTGGCACTGCCTATTTTCGCTGTGATTATGTTCCTTGTGTACTTCATTTCCGTTACGACTGTGGGTACATGGGTGACGGACTGGATGAATGACGGGCTTTTCGGAGAGGGCTTTCACCTGTTCGGAATGACCGGCGAGTACGAAGAAGAGCTATCCCGTTACGCTGCCGAGAATGTATTCACCGAGGAGCTTGCCCAAACGGTAAGTGCAGCGGCTGCGACGGACGTCGTAGGCGCAAAGGATATCCTTGATGCGATAGAAAGCGCAGATTTCGACGCTTTTACTCAATCCTATTCTTCCTACGGAGAAGCGCTTGCCGCAGAGGGCTACGATATCAGCGCTGCGGTTGATGCGGCACTTAGCAGCGACGCTCTCCCCTCTCCTGAAAGCTACGGAGTATGGGTTCCCGGAATACCTGTGCTTATCGAAAACGCTCTTGTTTCCGTCGGCTGCGCAGAGTGGCTCCAAAGCCTTATTCTTGACGGAATTGTCGCAGGCGTGGGCGGTGTTCTCGGATTTGTGCCGCAGATATTTGTGCTGTTCCTTATGCTCGGCTTCCTTGAAAGCTGCGGCTATATGTCGCGTATCGCATTTGTTCTGGACAAGATATTCAGAAAGTTCGGACTTTCGGGCAAGTCCTTTATCCCCATGCTTATCGGCGTAGGCTGCGGAGTTCCCGGAGTAATGGCTTCACGCACCATCGAAAACGAGCGTGACCGCCGCATGACAATAATGACAACGACCTTTATCCCCTGCGGTGCAAAAATGCCTGTTATCGCACTTATCGCAGGCGCACTGTTCAAAAACGCATGGTGGGTGGCGCCAAGCGCATTCTTTGTAGGCTGCGGCGCTGTTATAGTTTCGGGCATTATGCTTAAAAAGACCAAGATGTTTGCAGGCGAGCCTGCTCCGTTCGTTATGGAGCTGCCGGCTTACCATCTCCCGACTGCTTCTGCTGTTCTGCGCTCTATGTGGGAGCGCGGCTGGTCGTTCATCAAAAAGGCAGGAACAGTTATCCTGCTTTCCACAATAATCATCTGGGGCGGCACTGTTTTCGGAAAGCTTCCGGATGGCAGCTTCGGAATATGCCTCGGCAGCGAGGATGGATTTGTAAGCATTCTGAATATGATAGGCAGCGCTTTATGCTGGCTGTTCGCCCCGATAGGCTTTGGTCAGCCTGCCGCCGCAGTGGCAACGATAATGGGACTTCTTGCAAAGGAAGAGATAGTGGCTGTGCTCGGCATAACCGACTTTATGAGTATGTCCAGACTTGCCGGATACTCGTTCCTTGTATTCAACCTGCTGTGCGCGCCCTGCTTTGCGGCAATTGCTGCTATCCGCAGAGAGATGAACAGCGCAAAGTGGACTGCATTTGCTTTGATATATCAGAGTCTGTTTGCCTATGCCGTTTCACTCATCATATATCAGTTCGGACTGCTGTTTTCGGGTTCTGTTAATGTTATCGGACTTATTTTCGCGATACTTGTACTTGGCTTTATCTGTTATCAGCTGCTAAAGCCGTATACCGAAAGCACCAAGCTTTCAAGAGCACTTGATACACAGCAATAATTCCAATGAAAAAAGCAAAGGAGCAACAAAATGCTGAAATTCTTATCCGAAAACATTGGTACTGTTGTCACAGCTGCAATACTGCTGACGATCGTCTTTCTGATAATCCGCAAGGTGATCTCCGACAAAAAGAAAGGGGTATCCTCCTGCGGAGGGGGATGTGCAGGCTGCCCGAATTGCGCTGTATGTCATCCGAAATCAGTGTGTAATGCAGAAGATGAACCTCTATAATTAAATAGCATAAAATGCCCCGAGTTCATCTCGGGGCACCAGATTGTCGAAAAAGTCGATTTTGCAGGGTGGCGAGAAGCCCTCAGATGCACGAATAACACTTCGTGTTACTCTGAACGCGCCCTACGACTAGGCTTTGTGCCTGTCGTAGGGCGCAGTGACAACGCAGATGAGGGTTTATCGACAGCCTGAAATGCCCCGAGAATATCTCGGGGCACTTCTCTTATATGCTGCCATGCAACAGGTTTGTCGCTGTCATCATAGCGCGGACGCCGACCGGTATCTCCACCGTTTCATCCATCGGCATACCTGCCGAAGCAGCATTGCTTTTCGGCTTTTCAGCCATATCAGCAGTGCTTCGCCTTGAACGAAAGGCAGTCTGTGCACTGGCTCTTTGTAGGATCGCACTCATGTGTGCCGACTTCAATTCTGTCAAGAGAGCAGTAGTTATCGCTTACGCAGTGATACTCGCAGTTCTTCACTGTGCAGCCGATGTGCTTGTTTGCAAATTCTGTACCCATTTTGAACATTCCTCTCAAAAATAAAATAACTGCGGTGTTCGGACTTATCCGTCAGCCGCAGTTATATTATAAGCAGAAATACATCCGATATTCAGCAGGATTATTTTTGAAAAAACACAGTATCTGTTGTAAATCATTTCCAATCAAACAAGCGCAAGCACATCGCCAAGCGTTTGCGCAATGTAGTCCGCTCCGTACTCTGCAAGCTCCTCGCGGCTTCCGAAGCCGACAAGCACCGCTATACACTTCATGCCTGCCTCGTGTGCACCAATGATATCGTGCATCCTGTCGCCGACCAGAACACAGTTTTCCGCGGCTGCACCGGTCGCCTGCAATACGCTGAATAGTACCTCGGTCTTTGTTCCGAGCGTTCCGTCAAGCGCTGCGCCGCCGACATAATCAAAATACTCTGCAATTCCAAAGTAACGCAGTATCTCCTGTGCAAATGGCTTAGGCTTCGAGGTGGCAAGGCATATTCTTTTTCCCTGCCGCTTTAGCTGTGACAAAAGCTCCTCAGCCCCGTCAATCAGCTCGTTTTCGTACAGACCTTTGTCGGGATAATAAACGCGGTACTGCCGTACAGCCTCCCTCGCCTCGGCGTCATCCATGCCGAATTTGCGGCGGAACTCATCATACAGCGGAGGACCGATAAAGCTTTTCAGCTCCTCTCGCGGAGGTATTTCCCTGCCTAGCTGCTTTAGCGCGTACATTATCGCGTTGGTGATGCCCATGTACGGATTTGTCAGTGTTCCGTCAAGATCAAACAGTATAGTGTCAAACATAGGGAAACTCCTTAACTAAAGCTGTACTGTGCTATTGTTGGGACATCAGACAACACATATTGATTACGCGCAGTCTGACAGTATATCTTTAACCACGGTCGGACTTTATCAGCCTGCGTATAGCGTCAACAGCGCACAGAATTGCTCGCTCGCTGCTCTCGCAGTTTTTGTCGGGAAGTCCCGCATTGGTGCGCTCGACATTCCACAGTGCCGTGAGCACCGCGCCTGCCCTTACTCCGCGCAGCAGCGCAACGGAGAAGATAGCGGCAGCCTCCATCTCGGAGGTAAGGCAGCCGCATTTGAGGTAGCCCTCCCATGCTTGCGAAAGCTTAGCAGCGACCGCAGTGTTCTTAGGGTCGATTTCGCCGTAGAAGTTGTCCTTGGAATGAACCACTCCCACATGACAGCGGTTTCCGTCCTCATCGGTGGAAAGCGCGTCCGCAGCCGCTTTAAGCGCACAGGTAACGTCGAAATCCGCAACAGCAGGATAGTTCTCGGGAATATACTCATGGCTTGTGCCCTCGCTGCGTATTGCAGCATTGGCGATAAGCAGGTCGCCGCCGACTACCTTGAGGTTGATTCCTCCGCTTGTTCCCACGCGAATGAAGGTGTCAGCGCCGCACATTATGAGCTCCTCCACCGCGATAGCAGCCGACGGACCGCCGATGCCGGTTGAGCAGACGCTTACCTTTTCGCCGTCAAGATAGCCCGTGTAGGTGACATATTCGCGGTTGCTGGCGATAAGCCTTGCGTCGTCAAGCTTTTCGGCAATTCTGGGAACTCTGCCCGGGTCTCCCGGGAGAATAACGTACCTGCCGATATCGCCGCTTTTTGTCTTAAGATGAAAACGGATATCCTCGGAAATAATAGAAGCCATAAATCAATCCTCCTTGTCGTCTGCGAGAATGGACGGAGCGATTTCGCTGTCCTTCTCCGCTTTTTTGTCTAGCCACAGCGGAATATTAACAACCATTGCAACAGCAACGGATATCAGAAATATACTGATGCACGGCATATAAAGCATAGACGGACCTGCCGCAGTATCAAGGTTGGCGGTCTTGTTTACCAGCCTGAACAGGTAATAGACAACAATGGACATCACCGCCGCCGCCCCGTGTACGAGGCAAGCAATTCTCGAAAAACCGAGAAACAGCACTATCGTGCCTGCGACGTATATGACAGAGCTTATCATCCAGATAACCACCGCTGCTTCGATATAGCCTGCAACACTGGTCATCATGCCCTCAAACCCCTCTGCCAGCATACTGAGTGAGCCAAAAACACCAAGGCAGAGTGCGAAAATAGATGTCAGCACCAACGACAGCACCTGCAATATAATAACAACAACGCCGCAAGCGCGCGAGCACAGATAACGGTGGAAAAAACCGCTTTTGACGTATATCCTGCCGTCCGCCGCAGGTGTGTTTTTCTTAGAGTTGAGTTTTATATTTTTAGCCATAATGACGCCTTTCGTTACTTGATATCTTTGTTAAGATGCTTGCGGTAAATCTGCTCTTGCTCCTCAACAAAGGCAATTCCCTTTCTGACTGTTACAAACTTATTTTTACAGGGGTTAATCCTGCCGCTTCCTGCTGTAATAATCTCCTGCGCCATTGAAATGCGCAGTGCGCTCGGCTCTATGTCGCCGTCCATAAGTATTCTGCGGACCGCGCGGCTGTATATCGGCTTTGGCAGCGACGCAAGCTCCGCCGCTTTGTAGCCCCGTTCGGTCTTTGCTGCTGTAAGCGCTTCGGCGGCTAGCTGCTCAAGATAGTCGCTGTCCTCGCGAAGTGTTTT
>JBJESD010000152.1:0-5664 GCA_051882595.1 Oscillospiraceae bacterium
GCTCTGTTAAATGGGCGGTGTTCTTTTTGGTTCAGATGAGAATACTCTGAAAAAATACTAGCCGAAAGCAGAGATAGTATGGACAGTCAGGTAAAATCGAAAAAGCGCGTCGCTGACCACGGAGAGGTGTTCACAGCTGAAAGAGAAGTCAACGCAATGCTCGACCTTGTAAAGCAGGAAACAGAGCGTATCGAAAGCAGGTTTCTCGAGCCAGCCTGCGGCACGGGGAACTTCCTTGTCGAGATACTCCGCCGCAAATTAGCCGTCGCAAAGCGCAAGTACAAGCGCAGCCCGGCGGACTATGAGCGAATGAGCTTTATTGCGGTCACAAGCATTTACGGCGTTGAACTACTTCAGGACAACGTTGACGAGTGCCGCGAGCGCCTTTTTGAGATATGGGACGGTGAGTATAAAACCGTCTGCAAAAAGGAGTGCAGCGACGAGTGCCGCGAAGCGGTACGATATGTTCTATCCAAAAATATACTCTGCGGAAATGCGTTGACACTGCTTAGGGTTGACGAAAACGGCGAAGATATTCAGAACGAGCCGATAATTTTTGCGGAGTGGTCGCCTCTTATGGGCGGCATGCTCAAGCGCCGCGATTTCCGGCTTGATGAGCTGATGCGCGAGCAGTCGGACAGCGGACAAATGACGCTGGGCAGCGGCGAGAGCCACCTGCAATATTCCGAATCTGAAAATGCCTATATTCCCACACCATTGCGGGAATTCCAACCGACATTTTACAGAAAGGTGCAGGAAAATGGCTGAGATAAATTATAATCCTGATGTTCTGACCTGTTTAGCTAACCTGTCAAACGACGAGGTTTTTACCCCACCAAGCGTTGCCAATGCCATGCTCGATTTACTTCCGCAGGAGCTTTTCAGAGACCCTAACACAAGGTTTCTTGACCCTGCGTGCAAATCGGGCGTTTTTTTGCGGGAAATAGCCAAGCGGCTGATTGTTGGTCTTGAGGACAAGATTCCCGACCTGAACGAGCGCGTTGAGCATATTTTTCGGGAGCAGCTTTACGGAATAGCGATAACGGAACTTACTAGCATGATTTCGCGACGCAGCGTGTATTGCTCAAAGTACGCTAACTGCGAATATTCCATTGTGCGTTTCCCGAACCCCGAGGGCAACATCCGCTTCAAAATAATATCCCACCGGTGGCAGGACGGAAAGTGCGTTTTCTGCGGCGCGGCGCAAAGCCAGTACGACCGCGGCGACGAGCTTGAAAGCCATGCTTATGAGCTGATTCATACAGTTAATCCGGAGGAGATATTTAATATGAAATTTGATGTCATTATTTCCAACCCTCCTTATCAAATGACATTTGGCATTGAGGGCGGAAACAGCGCTAATGCTAAATCAATATATAATGAATTCATTTCTCAATCAATAAAACTGCAACCAAGATACCTTTGTATGATTACTCCCAGCCGGTGGATGACCAAAACCGCACAAGGCATACCGGAATCTTGGGTTGATAGTATGCTTCAATCTAATAAATTCAGAGTGATACATGACTTTGAAGATGCGTCCGAATGTTTTCCGGGTGTTGAAATCAAAGGTGGTGTAAACTATTTTCTTTGGGACAGGGAGTACTCTGGTAAATGCAAGTATTATTTCCATCAATCTCTCGACAAAAAGGTTATAGAGAGAAATGATTATCTCGATTCAAAAGAGGCAGGGATAGTTGTCAGAAATCCTCGATCATATTCAATTATTGAAAAAATTGAAACAATTGACGGGAAATACTATAACACACCTGAAAGGACATTCTCCAGTCTTGTAAGTGCTAAACATTTCTTTGATGATAGTAAATTCTTAACATCAAACTGGAAAGGATACCAACCATCTCAAACTGGAGAATATTGCATTAAATACTATTTAAATGTTGACAGAGAAAGAACGTTTAGATGGATTAGCAATGCTCAACTCCCAAAGAACACCAAAACAAAAGATTTACACAAAGTATTTATACCTGCTGCAGGCGGAAGTGGATATGATGACCAAGTATTAGGTAAGCCATTTTACGGAGAACCTAATAGTGTCTGCTCTCAAACATTTCTTGTTATTGGTTATGATCCAGAAAAGCACAACTTTTCGGAAACCGAGTGTAAAAATATAATTACATATATTCAGACAAGGTTGTTTAGATATTTGGTTAGTATAAAGAAGAAAACGCAGAACGGACCGCGTGGAGTATATCAGTTCGTCCCAATGCAAGATTTCTCCAAACCCTGGACAGACGAGGAACTATACGCAAAGTACGGGCTTACCGAGGAAGAAATATCGTTTATTGAATCCATGATAAAGCCCATGGAGTTAGGCGGTGACAACAATGGCTGATAAAGAGTTCTTTCCGCAGCGACCCGAGCGGCACCCCATGATATACGCCTATTCCGACGATAACCCCAAGTACAAGGGCTTGCTGAAAGTAGGCTATACGGCGGTTGATGTCGAAAAGCGCATTGCACAGCAGTACCCCACCAAGCGCCCCGATGGAAAGCTGCCCTATACCATAGAACTTGCAGAGTCGGCAATGTACCCCGACGGCGGCTCGTTTACCGACCACGATATTCACCGCATTCTGAAACGAAAGGGATTTCAGTGTGTCGGCGGCGAGTGGTTTCGCTGTTCCGTCGCTGATGTGAAATCTGCGATTATTGCCGCGAGAACCCACACCGAAAATTCCGAGAACCGCACAAATGATTTCGGTTTGCGCCCCGAACAGCGCGAGGCTGTCGAAAAGACAATAGCCTACTATTCCTCCGCAAAAAAGGAAAATCCCGACCGCGCCCCGAAATTCCTCTGGAACGCTAAAATGCGATTTGGAAAGACCTTTGCGGCGTATGAGCTGGCAAAGGAAATGGGCTTCAGAAAGGTGCTGGTGCTTACCTTTAAGCCCGCTGTTGAGGACGCTTGGGAACAGGATTTGAAAACTCATGTCGATTTTGAGGGCTGGCAGTTCGTTTCCCGCGGAGGATTGACCTACGAACAGGCGGATAAGGACAAGCCTATCGTTTGCTTCGGCTCGTTTCAGGATTACCTCGGCACAAACGAGAACGGCGGTATTAAGGCGCGTAACGAGTGGGTACATACCACCAACTGGGATATTGTCATATTTGACGAGTACCATTTCGGCGCATGGCGCGAAAATGCCAAAAAGCTGTTTGAAAACGAGGACGAGGACGATTACGATTCCCTTGATATCGAAAAATACAAAAAAGACGAGGCGGACAATGCCTACAACGAAACTTTCCTCCCGATAACAACAAGCTACTACCTGTTCCTTTCGGGAACGCCTTTCAGAGCGCTGAATTCCGGTGAGTTTATCGAGGAACAGATTTACAACTGGACTTACTCTGACGAACAGCGGGCAAAGGAGAACTGGGGCGATACCCCCGACAACCCATATTCCGCGCTTCCGAGAATGGTAATGCTGACCTACAAGATTCCCGAAAGCATACGCAGAATTGCGGAGCAGGGAGAGTTCAACGAGTTCGACCTCAATGTGTTCTTTTCCGCAAAGGGCAGGGGAAAGGACGCTCGCTTTGTCTATGAGGACTATGTTCAGAAATGGCTTGACCTTATCCGCGGCGCACATCTCCCCTCAAATATTGATGATATGAAATTGGGGCAGGACAAGCGTCCGCCTATGCCTTATTCCGATACACGACTGCTGAATGTGCTGTCGCATACGCTGTGGTTTCTCCCGAATGTCGCCGCTTGTTATGCTATGGCAAACCTGCTTTCGCAGCGGCAGAATGCGTTTTATCACGACTATGAGGTTATTGTCTGCGCGGGCGCAGAAGCAGGAAACGGCGTAAAGGCAATAGAGCCTGTCAAGAAAGCAATGGACGACCCACTTTCCACAAAGACGATAACTCTGTCCTGCGGCAAGCTGACAACCGGTGTAACGGTCAAGCCTTGGACGGGGATATTTATGCTTCGCAATCTGAAAAGCCCCGAAACCTATTTTCAAGCGGCGTTCCGTGTTCAGAGCCCGTGGGTGATCGACACTGGCGCAGGCAACCGCGAGATAATGAAGCGCGAGTGCTACGTCTTTGATTTCGCGCTGGAACGTGCGCTGCGGCAGATTTCCGACTACTCCTGCCGACTTAACATAGACGAAACCGACCCCGAGAAGAAGGTCGGCGAGTTCATTAGTTTCCTGCCCGTTCTGGCGTATGAGGGCAGTTCCATGCGTCAGATAAGCGCGGCGGATATACTTGATATGGCTATGTCGGGAACGTCTGCGACCCTGCTTGCAAAGCGCTGGGAGAGTGCCCTGCTTGTTAATGTTGACAACGAAACGCTGGCTCGTCTTATGGCAAACAAGGAAGCTATGGATGCTCTGATGAGAATTGAGGGCTTCCGCAGTCTTAATCAGGATATTGAAACCATCATCAACAAGTCCGAATCTGTTAAGAAAGCTAAGAAAGAGGGCGGCGACAAGCTCACCGACAAGCAGAAAAAGGAGCTTTCCGAGGAGGAGAAGGAGTTCAAGTCCAAGCGCAAGGAGATACAGGAAAAGCTCATCAAGTTCGCGACGAGAATACCGATATTCATGTATCTGACCGATTTCCGCGAGAAGTGCTTAAAGGACGTTATTACCCAGCTTGAACCAGGGTTATTTAAGAAGGTGACGGGTCTTGATGTCAATGACTTTGACCTGCTTTGCTCGCTGAATGTGTTCAATGCGGAGGTGATGAATCAGGCGGTGTATAATTTCAAGCGCTACGAGGACGCAAGCCTTTCTTACACGGGAATCGACCGTCACGAGGACGAGAGCATAGGTTTGTTCGATACCGTCCTTACCCGCGAGGATTACGATGCTATGGCAAATCAGCAACGCGCCGGAATGGAAGCCCCGAAGCAAACGGAATCCACGCATCCTGTGCCCGAAAAGAAAACCGAGCGCGTTCCTGTTATGGTGGGAGCTGCTCCTGAACAGGAGAAAGCCGTGCCTGCTATGCCTAAGGCTACGTCAAGCCCTGTTGCTGAGCCGAAACCTGTTGCAAAGCCCGCCGAAACAAAGTCGTCCTTTGATTGCTCGGTGCTGAGGGTCGGCATGACGGTTACGCATAAGATGTTTGGTAAGGGTACTATATCCGAGGTGAACATTGGCAAAACAAGCAGCATAATGGTTGATTTTGCTAATGGCGCAAGTAAGAGATTGGCCGTGCCTTTGACTTTTGATAATGGGATACTGAAATTATAATGAATTACGCCGTAGGAATTGTTCCTATGGCGTGATTGTTCTTTGAAACTTTTTCACTTTCCTATTCCCATTGACATTCTGCACATAATATGCTATAATATATGCAGATAATCAATTGTATCAGGAGAAAGAGTATGCGAAAATTTGACTATTCATTCCTAAAAAGGAGCAGTGTTCCTGCCGATATAGTGAACTCTGCTACTTCCATATACGAGATGAAAGCACGGGCAGAAATGCGGCAGGCTGACTTTGCCGATGTATTTTCTGCAATGGAGTCGGTGGCGAAGATTCAATCCGTAAAAAGCTCAAATGCCATCGAGGGAATCATCACGACCGACAAGCGCATTAGGGAAATAGTTAATACCTCCTCTGCACCGCAGGGACATAACGAGCATGAAATCGCAGGATATCGTGACACGCTTAACTTGATCCACAG
>JBJESD010000153.1:0-5659 GCA_051882595.1 Oscillospiraceae bacterium
TACCCGAAATGGTAGGCGGCAAGCCGCAGACCATTGTAGCAAAACCGAATGATGTACAGAAAGCATATATGCAGGTGTTGGCAGAGCGTTCCGAAGCAATTCATAGTGGAGCTGTTGACCCCTCGGTTGACAATATGCTTAAAATCACGAATGAAGCCCGATTGCTCGGTTTGGACGCACGTTCCATTGTGCCGAACGCCGACAACTATCCCGACAGCAAGGTTAATCTGTGCATTGATAAGGTTATGGAAATCTACGAGCAGACCGCCGAGCAAAAAGGCGTGCAGGCTATCTTCTGTGATATTGCCGTAAACTCGGACGATGGACGGTTTTCCGTCTATGACTATATCAAGGAGGAGCTTATTCGCCGTGGTATCCCCGAAAGTGAGATTTGCACAGCGGGTGACGCCAAAGACCAAAAACAGCGTAACGAGATGTACGCTCAATTACGGTCCGGCACAAAGCGTATCGTCCTTGCTTCAACCACTAAAATGGGAACAGGAGCGAATATTCAGACCAAGCTCGCCGCACTCCACAATTTAGATATACCGTGGAAGCCCTCTGATGTTGAACACACCAAACGGAACAAGGGGCAACCGATAATTCGACAAATGGATTTATTTCGATATACCATAATAAACTCGCTATATACACTAATATGAAAAACGGCCAAAGAAGAAATCTCATTGGTCGTTTTTCATATTAGTAATCTACTCGATTTATATTATGGGAACGGATGTCAACAGGTATCGCTGACCCCGGTTAAAGTTTCTTTTCCATTACAATGAACCCGTCATCGTTTTTTCTCTTATAGGTATTATAATCCCGAAGATTTTCAAATGTCTTTTCTATGATGGTGCTGCTGTCATCCCAGATCTTATACTCTTTTGGCATATAACCGCAAGATATATAAAACTTTTCCACATATCCGCCGGCAGAACCTATCGAAATTGTGGAGGCACCGTAACTCACTGCCGCTTTTTCAAAGGCTGACAGCAGTTGCCTTCCGTAGCCTTTGCGCCGGTAATCGTTTTTTACTGCAATTCCGTCCAGTACAAATGAGTCATCATCGGGATGCTCGATTTTTCTGTGCCAGCCGTAAGCAACTCCTATTATTTCTGAACCAAGCATTACTGCAATAAATAGATTTGGAAACTGCTCTGCATATTCTCTCATTTTTATGTGATCGCTGCCTGGAAGATATTCGGCGACCAATTTATAGAAACTCTGTTCAATGACCTTGTTCAGTAGGACATAATTTGCGGTGTTCATTGTGTTTTGCTCCATTCATTATACTCAGCAGATTCAGCCATTGCATTTGTGACTTCGCTATTAACCTTGCAAGCAGTCACTCTGTAAACAGCTTGATCCCGGATAGCATTTTATGCAGACGGTATTCATCAAACGGCAGATATTCCGCAATAGTAAAGCCCACAACATCTGCATTTTCTGTAATAACGTAAAGAATGTCCGATAACTTTTCCATTTTCATTCTTCCTCCGCCTGAACCATCTCCGACAAGTTCGGGATCGGCAAAGTAAGTTGAATGAAAGAAATGTTCATCAAGAACATCAATATCAAAGTGAATAAGAATATGGTCAAATCGGCTGATAAAGGTTCTGACCGTTTCATCATCTACAAAGGTCTTGTCTTGCACCTTATAGGAAACACCTATATCTTTAAGAAATTTTTCCTGATAATCGTGTAATGTCTGCAAACCTATGTAGAGGACTTCATCAGGCTTGAATTTTTGGTTTGTCATTTGTTCTGAGAGCTGCTTTGCACCATAGCCCAACAAGCTGCCCAATACCATAGCATGAGCATTCGGATATCCATCATGTACGGTAGAAACATCAGGATGTGCATCGATCCAAATGATCCCTGTGCTTTCATACCGACCATGCAGGTAATCAAAGGGAGCAAGTGAAACCATACAGTTACCGCCAATTGTAATAATCCTGTCCGGGTTCTCCGCAGAAAGCTTTTCCTGTGCATCCTTAATGGCCGCAATTACTTCATCTTCCGCATAAATACCGTTTGTTACTGATTTCTTCTTACCGTTCGGAGGAAGAATATTTACTTTTACAAGAGGTTGATTAATGTTTTGCGGCAGAATATATTGAAGAAGATTTGCACCAAAATAGTAAGTTTCGAGACCGCCGCTCACATGATCAGGGTATAGCAATCTAATTGTTTTCATAGCCAATTCTCCTTATAAAAATATGAATTTCTTTATATTGTCATATTGAATAGGTAATCACGTATTTTACGATTATTTCAGCATTTGCACCTCCCAAAACGGTTCTTCCAAAAAATGACGTCTGTACCGCTCCAAAAAGAGGATATATCTGAACTTGCTATTTTGAGAAAGAATTTCTTTTATCTGGGCAAAACGGTTTTGGTTTTCGGGAGGAGTATGACACATACACATATAATTGCCCGCCGGCAAAACATAAATCTGACTTTCATCAGCAGGCTTTACAAGCTCGCTGCAAGCATACACCGACAGCTCATCATTCTGCCTATGATAGAGAAGACCCTGTTTATACAGGCTTGTGTATTTCTCATTTTCGGTGCGTTCAAAAAGCCTTGTCATTGCCATTACATAGTCCTTATGCGTGGGAACAACACATTTCAGAGGCTCTAACAAAAAGCAGCGTTCGGGTGAGAAATGTACAAACGATGATGGAGCTTCCATAATATTATCGGTTTCTTCAAGATGTCTTGAAATGTTTTTCAGCTTATCCGCTGTTCTGGTAATACGGGCTATCTCTTGATTAACCGTTTCAGAGCCGTCTTTTACAATTTTATCAATATTGAGACTGCCGTTTCTATCCGAATATGACGCAAATTGTTTCAGCGGAATGCCAAGCTCCAAGCACGTCAGAATAAAGTCAAGTATCACCATCTGCTGCATACTGTAATAACGATATCCCGTATATTCATTGATACAAGCCGGACAGAAAATGCCGATTTTCTCGTAATAACGCAAAGCCTTGACCGTAATGCCCTTGAGTTTTGCAACTTCACCAATAGATAAAAATTCCTGCATTTTTTCATTCTCCCTATTGACTCGTCCCTTGGGGTATAGTTTACAATATCATTATAACATAAAGGGAGGACAATTTCAATGTCAGATAACAGAAAATTTTTTCGGTATGTAATTCCCTCTGTTGGCTCTGCGCTGGTGACGGGGTTCTATTTTGTAATAGATGGGATATTTGTCGGACAGGGTATCGGAACTAACGGTCTTGCCGCAGTCAATATTGCAGTACCATTTATTTCAATTCTGATAGCTGTTACAATGATGATTACAATGGGCGGAGCTTCGCTTGTTTCCATAGCGTTCGGCAGGAAAGAACCCGAAAAGGCAAATAACATTTTCAATATCAGCTTATTGCTTGTAGTGTGCTTTTCACTGTTTATGAGCTTGATAAGCATTCTTTTTCCCGAAGCTATTGCAAGACTGCTTGGAGCAAGCGACATATTACTGAATGATACAGCGGTGTATCTGAAATATTTTGTTATATTCGGCTTATTCTATTGCGGAGCGATGACGCTGTCGGCATTCATCCGTAATGATGGTAATCCTCAATTAGCTTTCTGGGGTATGATATGCGGTGCCGTAAGCAATGTTTTCCTCGACTGGCTGTTTATATTCCCGCTTCAGATGGGCGTTAAGGGCGCAGCGATGGCTTCGGGACTTGGTCAGATGCTGGCTTGTTCGGTGATGTCCTTTCACTTTATTCTTCGCAAAGGAAATATCAGATTTGCCGTCCCCAAAATCACCAAAAATGAGTTATTGACTATACTTCAGACGGGTATGCCGGAATTTGTCACTCAGATGAGTTCTCCTGTTACAACTTTCTGCTATAATCAGCTTGTTATACGGATATACGGAGAAATCGGCACAGCGGCGTTCTCCGTTATCTCCTATCTGCTTGTCATAATCATTGCTGTTTTTACAGGACTTGCACAGGGGATACAGCCTTTGCTCAGCTTCAGCAGAGGCGAGGGCAATTTGGAAAGAGAGCGAAAATTCCTGCACAAAGGATTATGTCTGAATGTGCTTCTGTCTGCGGCTGTTTACATCACTATGGTGATTTTTGGAAAACAGATTATCGGCATTTTCAACTCGGATTTGAAAATGATAGAGCTTGCCTATAACTGCATTTTGGTTTACGGTATCAGTTTTCCGTTTGCGGCGGTCAACATAGTCTATACAACCTACTACCTTTCCGTAAAACAGACAGGACAGGCATTATGGATAGCTGTGCTGCGAAGTTTTATATTAAGCGTAATCTTTATATTTACAGTACCTTTCGTTTTGGGAGAAAGTTTCCTGTGGCTTGGTATTGTAGCTGCCGAAGCAACCGACACCGGATATGTACTGATAGCAAACAGAAAAAGAGCAGCCTATAATAAAAGATGAACATAGGACAGCAGAACGGCTCCTCTTTTCTGCCGATAACCAAGAACAGCGCCGAACCAACCTGCTGTCGTTCGGCGCTGTTTTGCGTATTCAGTTGTTCCTTGCGAGTGGCAATTTCAAAGCGTTGATATCGGATAGTATCTGATGGATTGTTGCATCGGATAAATCTGCACTTTCGGCATTTAGTGAACACCATGGGAAAACATACTTTCCGAAACAATTGGCAAGAGAGGACTCGCAGAACTTGTCAAATTGCATTTTTACCAGTTCGGTATTATCTTCTTCAGGACCTTGACAGGATACTATAAGACCGACGGGTTTGTCCTTGATAAAAGACAGTATTTTCATTTCACCGACAGCTTTATCGCTTCCTCCGACAAACTTGAACAAAGAAACGTGCCTGTCCATTAAAATCTTCAACTGCCCCGAATACGAATGACCGTACAACGGTGTTCCGTATATAACCGCATCGGCGGACATTATTTTTTCCAACAGAATTTGCGCTTCATCATTCTGTACACAGCCCGGCTTGTCCAATACGCTCTGACAAAAATTGCAGCCGATACAGCCGTTTATACAATAATCGGTAACATAGCATATCTCGGCAGTTCCCGTTTTACTGATTTCCTCTGTTATCTTTTTCAGAATATGCGATGTGTTTCCCTCTTTTCGGGGACTTCCGGATATAAGTAATAATTTCATTCGGTTTTCTCCTTTTCAAAGTCAGATTTGGTCGATGAGATTATTATATCACAACCAACCCCCAAATTTCAATAATAGTAGCAAACCCGCCGTATTCATCTGAAAACGGTGGGTTCATATTCAAGTCAATCACCAATCTATCGGCTTCATATACTCCGCATAGTCGTGAGCACTGTTCCTGACTGCTCTTGTCACTTGGTCGAAAAGGTATTGCTTGTACGCTGTGGCGAAAATACGATTGCGCTCTTCAGAGCCAACATCAATATAATCTTCCCACTCGTTGTCCTGATACAAGCACTTATCAAAATAGTAGAACAGCGCACCGAGGATACTTGAAGCTGCCTCATCGCCGCCGTTCTGTTCGTGGTAGTAAAAATCGTAGTCCTCACAAACCTCTTGGAACAGATGATTGATTATTTCCAACTTTGCGTAGTCCTTTTTCTTCACAAGCTCCGAAAGATACTCCGCTGCACGGTCAGACAACCCCGTAAACTCGCACACCGTTTTCATCTTTCCCTTTTGGGC
>JBJESD010000154.1:0-5643 GCA_051882595.1 Oscillospiraceae bacterium
GGACATATTATTGCGGAAGAGAATCGTGTTACACGGCGCTCCTATAATGATACATGGGATCATTATATCTCAAAATATGTTATTGAAGAAGACAGGGAGTCTCTCAGAGCCGCCGTTCTGATTGAAAAGGTTAAGGACGCTCTTGAAAAAAATGATGAGTACTCCTGCAGCTATCGCGTCTTTACCAATGAAATAGGTTATCATTATTTTCAGGCTTCCTTTATTCGCTTTTATTCGCGCCATAAAACGGAGGGTCAGATAATCTTAGGCTTCCGCTGCGTTGACGCTATTGTCGAGGAAGAACACAAGAACATCAGAATAATGGAAACCCAGAATGAAATAATCGAAGGTCTGGGTTCGGAATACTACTCCGTTCTTTTGATTAACCCCGAAACTGAACATGTGACTGTATTTCGTGCGGAAAGCGAGGACGGAAAGGCTATTGCGGAGCTTTTTGACAGGAACGATTACTGCTGGTCAAAGGGACTAGACAGTTATTGTAAGGATTATGTTTCGGAACAATGTCGCAGCGAGTTTATGGAAAAGCTGTGCATTGAGCATATCAGAGAGGACGGCGAGGATTACTCCTTTACATACGAAAAGCTGACAGCAGACGGTATCATTTATCTTCAGGCGAGAGTTGCATTCGTACAGGAATCTAACGGCGGCTTTGTTGCTGTTGTGGGCACAAGAAATGTGGACGATATTATGAAAAAGGAGCGTCAGCAGGAAATGGCTTTGCAGTCGGCATATGACGCTGCGGAGGCTGCAAACAAGGCAAAGACGGAGTTCCTCTCCAATATGTCCCACGATATCCGCACGCCTATGAACGGTATTATCGGAATGACCGCTATCGCAGCAACACATTTAGATGATAAAGAACGGGTTCGGGACAGCTTGCAGAAGATTTCGCAGGCGAGCAAGCATATGCTCAGCCTTATCAATGAAGTCCTTGACATGAGCAAAATCGAGTCGGGCAAAGTTGACCTTTTCGAAGAAGAATTCAACCTCTCAAATCTTATCGACAATCTGCTCTCTATGACAAGCGAACAGATAAGCAAGCATAATCATGAGCTCTCTGTAAACATTACTGGAGTGACCCACGAAGATGTTATCGGCGACAGTCTTCGTATTCAGAAGGTATTCACCAATCTGATGAGCAACGCCGTAAAATATACCCCCGACGGTGGAAAGATACGTCTTTCCATTACGGAGAAACCCTCAAACTATGCAAAAGTCGGCTGCTATGAGTTCATTTTTGAGGATAACGGCATAGGCATGAGCGAGGAGTATCTGGAAAATATATTCGAGCCATTTACCAGAGCCTCCGATAGCAGAGTAAACAAAATACAGGGCACAGGGCTTGGTATGCCAATCAGCAGAAATATAGTGCGTATGATGGGTGGAGACATCAAGGTAGAAAGCAAGCTGAATGTGGGTTCACGCTTTACTGTTACAATATATCTCAGGCTGCAAGATACAGTAGAGATAAGACATAACAAATTTATCGACTTACATGTTCTCGTTGCGGACGATGACGAGCTGAGCCTTGAATCCTGCTGCGGTATGCTGGAGGATTTCGGAATGAAGCCCGATGGTGTGACCAATGGTGCGGAAGCCGTTGAATATGTAACCGTCCGTCATCAGAAAAATCAGGACTATTTCGCCTGCATAATCGACTGGAAAATGCCCGATATGGACGGTATCGCAACAACAAGAGCTATCCGCAAAGCGGTAGGAAAGGACGTGCCGATTATAATTATTTCCGCCTACGACTGGTCGGACATCGAACAGGAAGCAAGAGCCGCAGGCGCAAATGCATTCATCAGCAAGCCTCTTTTCCGTTCAAGGCTTGAAAAAACCTTCACCACGCTTGTGGGAGAAGATGAACAGACCGAACAGAGTGCGCCGCTTGTTGATTTGTCGAATATGGAGCTTTCGGGTAAGCGTGTTCTTCTTGCAGAGGACAATGACCTTAACGCTGAAATTGCGCAAGAGATACTTGAAATGACAGGTCTTGCCGTTGAGCGAGCCGCTGACGGAACGATAGCTGTGGATATGATGTCCGCTTGCGAGGACGGGTATTATGACCTCGTTTTTATGGATATTCAGATGCCGCAGATGAACGGTTACGACGCAACAAGAGCAATTCGTGCTATGAACCGCAGCTACTGCAAGCAGATACCCATTATTGCTATGACGGCAAACGCATTCGCCGAGGATGTTCAGGCGGCAAAAACTGTGGGAATGAACGAGCATATTGCGAAGCCTCTTGATTTGAGGGCGCTCGCCAAAACGCTTAGCAAGTGGCTCGGATAACCATAGCGGTCTGAAAACGACTTTCTGATATTTTTGAGAAAACCACTCATAAAGGAGAATTTCAATGGATAGGAAAAGCGAAACAACAGAAGAGGTCAGAAGCTCCGGTCTTGCTCTGCAGGAATTCTGCGACATGGAGCAGTTATACAAGCTGCTCAGAAACTGGTCAAAGAGCTGCGGAATGGCAACGGTGATTATTGATAACGAGGGAAATCTGGTTTCAGAGGAATTTGGAATGACAGAGTTCTGCAAAACGGTTCAGTTATGTGAAAAGGGGCTTGCTTGCTGTAAGGAAACATGGAAATCCGATTTAAACGGAGTATATGAGTGTCCTTTCGGTTTCTGGGATTTTTCTATACCTATCGTTCTGCCCGATGGACAGGTGCTGGGAAAAGTGCTTGCAGGACAGGCTCTTTCCATAAAGCAAAAGGAAGAGGATATCCTGAAAAAGACCTCGGAGCTTGGAATAGATAATGATACAATGTCGGATATTCTTGCCCGTGTAAAAAGAAAAACCGATACGGAAATGCAGAGCGCTTATGACCTTTTAGAAGAAATGCTGCGTTTCTTTGTTGCGAACAGCTATTCTATCTGGCAGAAAAACAATGAACTGAAAAAGGCTCCCGAAAATAAAGATAGGGTTCTGTCGCAGATTACACAGATAATGTACAGCTATAACCTTACCATTGACATTGCCACCAGAAACTATACTCTTATTACCGGAACGGGAATGGAGCGCACCGTTGAAGAGTATAAAAAGCATAGCAATCAGGCAGACCTGACTGCGTTTCAAAACAGTATTATCCACCCGTCCTATCTGAGCCGCTTCATTAAGCTGGTAAACTTTGAATCCGCAAAGAATGACCCCACAGAAAACGGCTTCAGAGGAACGCTTGAATATCCTGTTATTTATCCGGGCGATGATGAATTTGAGTGGCACGAAATCAACGTATTTATCAATACTGAGGACAACGGCAAAAGAATTGCAAACATTCTCGGACGCGATGTTACCGAGGCGCATAGGGCGCAGGAGAAGAACGAAAAAGAGCTTCGCGCGGCTGCGGATAAGAACCGTATTCTGTCCGAGCTTACGCAAAAGCTGTACAGCTATAACCTTACACTGAATTTGCGCACGGGCAAGTACAGCATGATCATCGGTAACGGTATGACGCAGTTTATGGAGATATTCAAATCCACCGATGATTATGAAACGGCATACAGCAAAAAGCTTGCATATCTCGCTCCGGAAAATGCGCCACAGTTTGAAGCCCTTGCAAGCCTTGATTCCCTTCGTGCAAGAACAAATGCCAACGGGTTTATCGGCAATCTTGAATACGGCGCTATCACCGATTACGGCGAGGAATGGCATGAGATAAACGTATTTATCAGTACCGACGAGGACGGCGAGCCCGTTGCCAACATTCTCGGACGAGATATAACCGACGCACATAAACGCCACGAAAAGCGTGAAAATCAGCAGAGGGCTGCAATTGCTCGTGACCAGCTGCTTTCGGGCATCACCAAAATGCTTTACGGTTATAACATAACTGTAAACCTTGAAACCTGGAAGTATTCGCTGATTACCGGTACAGGTATGGAGCGAATACTTGAAACAATGCAGCATAACGATGACTATGTGCTGCTTCATGCAAAGCTTATTAAAAATATTGCGCCCGAGTACAGGGATAAAGTTGAAGAGCTTATCGGTATTCATGCTATAAAAGATAAAGCTCATGCAACGGGCTATATAGGCTCTCTTTCCTATCGGGTAGTAACGGATGCTCAGGACAGATGGGCAGAGGTAAACCTCTTTATCGGAACAAACGAGGACGGCGTTGCGGTGGCAAATATCCTCGGACGTGATATAACAGAGATACATGAACAGCAGGAAGCAAAGGAACGTGAACTGAAAGCCTCCGCCGCAAAGGATCAGATTCTTTCGGATATTACAAAAACGCTGTACAGCTACAACGCGACGGTAAATCTGAACACGGGAAAATACAGCCTTATTATCGGTACGGGCATGGAGGAGCTTATCAGGCATTTCTCACAGACGGACGATTTTGACAAAGCCTGCGGATATTTGCTCGAGCACGTTCTCCCAGAATATGTGGAGGATATGAATAACAGATTCTCGCTTGAAGCGCTGCGCAGACAGCAGAATTTAAGCGGACATATCGGACAGAAAGAGTATGCGGCTATGACCGAAAAGGGGCTCGGCTGGTTTGAGGTCAACGCTTTTATGGGAGTTGACGAGGATGGAAACCCCACAGCAAATATCCTCGGACGTGACATAACCGAAACCCACGAGGCTCAGGAGCGCCGCGAAAACGAGCTGAGAGCCGTTGCGGCAAAGGATCAGATACTTTCGGATATTACAAAGACTCTTTACAGCTATAACCTGACTCTTAATCTTGTCAGCGGAAAATACAGCCTTATCCTTGGTACGGGAATGAAGGAATTCGTAAAGATATTTGAATCTACCGATGATTACGAAACGGCTTACAATCAGAAAATACAGTATGTTACGGAGGATTATATCGAAGCCTTCGGAAATTTCAGCAGCCTGTCCGCGCTCAGAAAACGTGAGAACGAAACGGGATATATTGGCAATCTGGAATACTCCGCAAAAACCGAAAAGGGCATTGAGTGGCATGAAATAAATATATTCCTCGGAACAGACGAAAACGGCGACCGCATAGCTAATATTCTTGGACGTGATATTACCGAAGCACATGAACAGCAGGAGAAAAAAGAGCGTGAGCTTCGTGCATCCGCTGCAAGAGATCAGCTGCTTTCGGGCGTTACAAAAATGCTGTACAGCTATAATATGACTGTGAATGTGGATACGGGAAAATATACTCTTATCACAGGTACGGGCATGGAGGATACCGTTGCAAAAATGGAAGCGACGGATAAGTACGATGATATATATCAGCTTTTCCTGAATGCACTTGATGACGAATATCTGAATAAAGGCACAGAGTTTATGTCCCTTGACAAGTATCGCAGCAAGCAGGATAAATCCGGACATCTTGGTACGGAAGAATTTCTGCTGCACTATACGGAAAAGCCCGAATGGCATGAGATCAACATCTTTGCGGGATATGACGAAAACGGCGAAGCTATCATCAATATTCTGGGACGAGATGTTACGGAAGCCCACGATAAGGCTGATACAAAGGCACAGCTGGAAATTGCAAATGCGTCGAGTGCCGCAAAATCTGCATTCTTGTTCAATATGTCCCATGACATCCGCACACCGATGAATGCAATAATCGGATTCACCCAGCTTCTCGATAAGCATCTTGATGATAAGGAGCT
>JBJESD010000155.1:0-23980 GCA_051882595.1 Oscillospiraceae bacterium
TCGCCGGAAAGTATAAGACGGAAGACAACTTTATTATGGAAACCGACAAGCAGGGAAATCGAAGCGTGCGCTTTACTCCCGTTCCCGCAAGCGAAACCGCTTCTGCTATGAATCAGCTTATTCTTGCATATCAGTCGGCATATTCGGACTCGGAAATCAATCCGCTGCTGCTTATTCCTTGCGTAATCTTAGATTTCCTGTACATTCACCCTTTCAGGGACGGAAACGGCAGAATGTCAAGACTGCTGTCGCTGCTCCTGCTGTATAAAAGCGGATTTGACGCGGGGAGATATGTGTCTTTTGAAGAGCAAATAAACACTTACAAGAATTACTACTATACCTCTCTTCAGAAGTCCTCGGAGCGCTGGCACGAGAATGATAATAACTACTTCCCTTTTATTGACAACTTCCTCTTTACGCTGAAGATGAGCTACTTTGAGCTTGACAGCAGATTTTCCAATCTAAAGGATAAAAAGATAACCAAGAAGCAGCGAATTGAAGCTTTTATTTCTGACAGCCTGCTCCCTGTATCCAAACGTGAAATCTGCGACAAGCTGCCGGATATAAGCGTCACGACGATTGAAGCTGAACTTGTAAAACTCCTTAAAGCAGGCAAGATTGAGAAACTCGGCAGCGGCAAGGCTACCAAGTACAAAGCGAGCCGTTAGTTAAATGTCTCTGTTATGCGGAATTTCCGGTCGTGTGCAATTCGAATCATGAGTTAGATGGTCTAGAACAATGAAGCACTTATAGATTAGAGACTTCGATTTGCGTTGAAAAATATAATACTTTATCAAAGCCTGTCAATATTAAAAACAACTTTTTCGTTTTTAATATTGACAATTCTGCTTTTCCGTGGTATAATTAAGTTGACAAAGCCACAAAAGCTGGATAAAGGAGATATCAGCTATGAAACTGTTAAAAATAATTGCTTCCGGAATTCCTTTATTTAAGGATAAATGCGAGATTGATTTTTTGGCACAGCAAAGAGTGTCTGCGGATAATGCAGATGAAATGAGCTGTCTGTTTTCAAGTGGTCAGCAGGCATATTATCAAAATAATGTTGTCTCTTTCATCGGCATAAACGCCTCCGGTAAAACTACAATTCTTAAACTCATCACCTTTGTATGCCGTATGGTCAACAATGAGTCCATCAACAATATTGCTTACTCCGAAATACTTGATAGTCTGTCCGAGGAAAGCGAGGCAGTTTTTGATGTGTATTTCTATGCCGAAAATAAAACAGTTAATATGCTTCATACCGTTGTATCAAGGAAAGACGGGAAACTATTCATCCAAGACGAGTTCCTGAAGTCCAAGCCGATTTCAAAGGTTAAGCGCAAGGCAGATATATACGAATTTAGTGATAGTATGGTTACACTTTCCCGAAACAAGGACGAAGAGTTTCTTCTTGATGATGTCAGCATTATTGTAGCTTATAATAAAAAGAATAAGGATCAGCTTACATTAACGGAAATGCTACAATACACAAATATAAACGAGCTAACTGTTTTTGAAAACTGCCCTGCTGAACTCATTGCGTTTTTTGACCCTAGTGTAGAGTATCTGACCATAAAGAAAGATGGCAAGGACTCAGATATACGCTTGAAATTCAGAAATGAGGAAGAGGTTATACTGAATAAGCCTTGGGAGCTTAACCGTTATCTGTCATCAGGCACGATAAAAGGCATTAACATCTTCTTATATGCGATTAGGACATTTGAAACCGGCGGATACTTGATTGTGGACGAACTTGAAAACCACTTCAACCACGAAATTGTATCAACATTGATTCGTTTTTACAAGGATAAGAAAGTAAACCCCAAAGGCGCTGTGCTTGTTTTCTCAACTCATTACGCTGAATTGCTTGACGAGTTTGAAAGAAATGATAATATCTTTATTGTACGAAACAATCAAGGTATACAAGCCGAAAACCTCTCACTAATCCTAAAGAGAAACGACATCAAAAAAAGCGACGCGTATCAAAGCGGTTTCTTGCAGGGAACAACTCCTATGTATGATTCTTATATGAACTTGAAAAAGAAGCTGATTAAGAATCAGGGAGGTAAGCAATAATGGGACTCATAGCCTGCATTTGTGAGGGAGCGGCAGAAGAGGCTGTCATTGAGATTTTACTTGATGCCAATAAACTGATTTTCACGCGCGATGAAATGCTTGAAGGAGAGCCTATTCGCACCAGAGGAGCTGAAAAATTTCAAGAGCGGTATTTAAGGAAGGGCTTCTCGGACAAGATCACAGTGTATAGAATACTGGATTCACGTCGCGAAAGATTTGTATTAAGCAAAGCATATGAGCCAAAAGTTGATGTGATAAATGTCATTACCGCCCCTGAAATTGAGATGCTTGCCATATTAAGCGAGGACAAATATGCCGATTACAAGAAATCCGGTAAAAAGCCAAGCGAATACTGTAAGTCTGATTTACGATACAGAAATGTCAAAAGTGAGGAATTTTTGAAAGACTATTTCTCCAATGTGGATTTACTTGTTGCGGCTATTCTAGAGTATAGACGAGTGTCAAAAATCCAGGCTGGCGAGCGGACTCTGGCTGATTTATTAAAATAGGCAAGCCAGCAAATGGCTCTGTTATGCGGAATATCAGGTCGTGTGCGATTGGTGTCGCGGGTCATCTCGACCAGTGAAACCCACGACCGTGGGAAATAATGGAAACCACCCTTTTGGAGGGTGGTTTTTGTTTCATCTGCTAACATATTGATGATGATTATGCATTGCAAATGCTGTCCATCTGTGTTATAATAATCTCAACGACATATCGGAATATATGGAGGATAAAAAATGGAAAGCAAACAACCATCTTTTATTGACTTGTTACTTGAAACACACATCGGGTTGGAACGGCAGGGACCTGGAAGCCCCGAAACAATGAAACAGGCGCTTGGATTTTTGGGATCGTTGAAACAGTTTGAACAGATTGCAGATTTGGGATGCGGATCCGGTGGACAGACTATGCTCTTAGCGGAATATTTACCCGGGGTTATTACCGGATTAGATATGTTTCCCGACTTTATTGATCGGCTCATGGAGAAAGCAAAAAGCAAGGGACTTGAAGGTAGAGTTACCGGCATTGTCGGCAATATGGAGAATTTGCCTTTCCGGAAAAAGTCCTTTGATCTGATTTGGTCAGAAGGTGCGATCGATAATATCGGTTTTGAAAAGGGACTCCGTTATTGGCATGATTTTCTCAAACACGACGGTTATGTTGCAGTGACGTGCCCGTCTTGGATAACGAAAGAACATCCGACTATTGTTGAACAGTTCTGGTCTGATGCGGGATGTCATCTTGATCCTGTAGATAAAAACATTGAAATCATGCAGGATTCCGGCTATAAGTTCATTGCCTCGTTCATATTGCCTGAAGAGTGTTGGACTGACAACTATTTCTTTCCAAGAGAGTCTGCCATTCAGAATTTGATGATCAAGTATGCTCAGAGCGATACCATGAAGAAATATGCAGAACTGAATCGACATGAGGTCGAATTATTCATGAAATATAAACAGCATTATGGCTATGTATTCTATATCGGGCAAGCGATATAAATTCCCATAAGTCGCTTAGTCAATTCAAATAAAAAAAGTACATCACAGTCAACCAAAAAGCCTGCGCACATTATGCGCAGGCACAGTCTGTCGATAAAGGCACATCTGCGGCGTCAGCGCCGCTACGACAGCGCAGACAGGATGTCTGTGCTGTTGCCCCAAAATCCGACACGACGTCGGGCAACAAAGGGCAACATGGCACAAAGCCTAGCTGATATGCCGCTTCGGAGTAATACGAAGTGTTATTCGCGCATCTGACGATTTCTCGCCAGCCAGGGAAAGATACTTTTTCAACAAGCTGAATTATCCTCCCTTGTGTTTGCAAGGGAGGATAATTAGTATTCTATTGTGCCGATAAATCGGTTACGATTACGCTAAACCAACAATTCTTTTCAGAATTGCCGCAGCGTCCATAGCGTTGACCTTTCCGTCGCCGTTAAAGTCCGCCATAAGTGGGTTCTTGCCCGGCTCAATCTCCACGATGTCCTTGAGTATTGCGCTTGCGTCCTTTGCGTTCATAATGCCGTCGTTGCTTATATCGCCCTTGAGGTCGCTGAATTCGCAGAGCATTGCAACATAATCGCCCTTGCTGACGACATCGGGCAGGATAACCTTGCCGTCCTCGCCGAGCTTTGCACAGGTTACGAATACCGGCTTGCCGTCAACAGATTTGTAGAGGTTCGCAAACTTGCCTGCGTGTTCGGCCTTGAATGCGATTTCAAGGTCTGTCGGGATGTTCGTGCTGTTAATCTTGAACTGTGTTCCCTCAATACCACGCAGACCATCGTGCTTCTGGCTTGCGGTCTTGACAAAAGTCAAATCCGCCGCCGCAGGAGCGGTTATCTCTGCTCCGTCTGTTTTCCAGCTCTTAACGCTGTCAACAACGAATGTTGCCTTTAATTTCTTTTCAGCAATTACCTTGATTACCTCAACGGGAACTGTGGTATTGCCGTTAAGCTCGATTGTAATTTCAGAACCGTTTGCGAGTTTCGCAAGGTCAGCAGCAACATCGCTCCAGCTCTTCTCAGAGCCGCCGATAGAGGGGTTCGTGGGCTCGGTAGGAGCAGATGGTCCTGTGGGGCCGCCGCCGGAGGACTTTTTCTGTACGGTAAGAGTGCCGTTCTTTGTCGTGTAGGTGTAGCACTCATCTTCGGTAATCTCAATAGTAACGGTAATCGCATAAGTTCCTACCGTGCTTGTGTCTGCCGTCTCACAGGTGAGAACGGGAGTAAACGAGAGCGTATCGCCGTTCGCCAGTCCTGTTACGGTATAATCGAATGTGGGAAGCGCTGCGCCCTGCTTTACGGTGTAGTCCTTAGCCTTGATTGTAACAGCCGCCTTATTTACGGTAACACTGACCGTAGTTGTCGCCTGTTCGTAAGTTTCGGTTTCAGCCGCCGTGATTTCAACGGTTGCCACGCCTGCTTTCAGAGCTGTGATAGCGCCGTCTGCGGCTACGGTGATTACATCATCACCTGTCTTGACTGCGTAGGAAATCGCGCCGTCGCCGCTTGTCGCTGCCGCTATCTTCTTGCCGGTTTCGCCGTAAGTTAAGGTCACATCATAGGCGGTGATTGTCTGAATTTCCTTTGATGTGATTTTCAGAGTGCCATTTACATAGGTGAAAGCGTGATTCGTGCTTTCAGCCGCGCCCGAAACTGTAATCCGGAATGTTCCTGCAGTATTGCTGTCGGTTGCGGTGCAGGAAATAGTCACGGTAATGGGGAGCGCTTCGTTGCTTGCAAGACCCGTTACCTTGTACTCAAATGTCGGGAGCGCGTCGCCGACCTTGATTGTGTAGCTGTTTGCGGTGATAGTCACAGCCACCTTGTTTACGGTGACCGTAACCGTCTTGGTTGCTTTCGCATAAACCTCGGTTTCAGCCGCGGTGATTTCAACAGTCGCCGTGCCCGCTTTCAGTACGGTTATGGCGCCGTCTGCGGCTACGCTGATTACATCAGAGCCTGTTGTAACTGCGTAGGAAATCGCGCCGTCGCCGTTTGTTGCTGCGCCAATCTTCTTGCCTGTTTCGCCGTAGGTGAGTGTCACATCATCGGCGGTGATGGTCTGAACTTTCTTTGCGGTGATTGTTAACGTGCCGTTTACATAAGTGAAAGCGTAATTCGTGCTTTCATCTGCGCCCGAAACTCTAATCGGGAATGTTCCTGCGGTTGTGCTGTCGCTTGCTGTGCAGGAGATAGTCACGGTAATGGGCAGCGCTTCGTTGTTCACAAGACCCGATACCTTGTAATCAAGCGTCGGGAGCGCGTCGCCGACCTTGACCGTGTAGCTGTTTGCGGTGATAGTCACAGCCGCCTTGTCGATAGTCCACGTTGCGTTGCTTACAGTGCCGGTGTAGTTGCCCTTGCCCGTGATGGTCGCGGCGTATTCACCTGCGTTTGTCTGCGAAGTTACCGCTATGTCACAGTCCCCCGCAGTAAGCTCTGTGCCGCCGAGCGTTACCGAAAATACGGGGGTTCTTGCCCTGCCGTTGTAGGTGAATGCATCGACCTGTTCTGCGGTCGCTGCGGAAATATCAGCGGGATTTACCGTGAGCGTACCCTCGTTGAATGTAATGTCATAATTCGGGTTGTTCTCGTTGGTGAGAGTGCCCTGTTTGATGGCGTATGTGCCGACATTCTCGCCCACGGCACGGGTAAGCTCACCTGTGAGAGCTTCGCCTGTTATAAGCCCCACTGCTTCATAAGTAAGCGCAGGGTCGGTTTCGCCGAAATCCTTGCTCTTGTCGGCTGCCGTAACGGTTACGGATTTGCGGGCGATTTTTACCTCAACGCAGTCGGGACCCGCTATCACGGTTTCGCCGAGTGTCACCTTGTACCAGACCTCGTATGTGCTTGCGTCCTTGCCTGTGGGAAGTGCCGTTGTGTATGTTCCGTCCTTTTCGGTGGAATAAGACATTGTGCCGCTTGCTGTTTCGCCTGCCGTAATAAGTTTTTGGCTTTTGCCGTCATAAACAAGCCCGCGAACAGCCTCAGGTGCGGTCAATGTCGTTTGTTCCTCCCACCGGCTGTTCGTTGTATTATATAACCATACTGTAACGCTTGTGCCAACTCTTACGGTGTGGCTCGTGTCGCCGGGGAGGTAAGCGTAGACATAGTTGTCATCGTGCGTGGGGTATTTTACGCCGTTTATCGACACATCATCGCCGTTAGCATTAGCGATTTCAAGGAGATATACGGAAGTTGTCATATCTGCAAGGGTAGGGGTAACTGCCGCTTTATCGGTGCCGCCGCCAATTTTGTTAGGACAATTATCAGAAACAGCCTTTACAGAACCACCTGTGATAACAATAGCAGAGCCTTCGGCTTGATATCCTCCGCCGATGCCTGCACCGCCAATGTTAGAAAATCCTTTACCTGTTGCGGTAACTGTGCCGCCGCTTATCGTGATGTATGAACCACTTCCTTCAGAACCGCCGCCGATACCCGCACCGTTGTTTTTGGCGGTTGCTTTGACCGTGCCGCCGCTTATCTTAATGTTTGAGCCGCTGCCGTTCTGACCGCCGCCGATGCCCGAACCGTTTCCGGAACCTGTTGCGGTAACCTTACCGCCTGTTATGGTGATATATGAGCCGTTTCCTTTGTCGCCGCCGCCGATGCCCGCACCGTTAGCTCCTTCTGCATAAACTATGCCGCCATTAACAGTGATATACGAGCCTGAACCCTTATATCCGCCGCCTATGCCGGAACCTGTGGTACCCCAGCTTTTTGCTGTAACATTGCCGCCATTTATTGTAATGTGCTCACCGTTTCCGTTATAACCGCCTCCGATACCTGCTCCGCAATATACAGCATTAGCATTGTCGTTACGACCGGATGTTGCATTAACTGTGCCGCCGTTTATTGTGATATTTGAGCCGCTTCCGTCCTTGCCGCCGCCGATACCTGCGCTGCCTTTGCCGCCGGTTGCATTAAGCGTGCCGTTTCCGTCTATCACAAGTTTGACATTATCATCGTTCTTTTGCAGGCCTGCACAGCCGTAGCCGCTTATAAGCGTGTTGGTTTTGCCGTCCGCAAGGTTAACGCAAACCGTGCCTGTGCCGCCGTCCTCAATAAGGAAAGCCGCAGTATTATCCTTTGCCGATACGTTAATATTCACGCCCGCAAGCGTTACATCGGCAAAAACACCGCTTGCTATTACGATAGCGTGGTCAATGGCGGTTTCGCTGTCCTTGTTGGCTATAACTACCGGTTTATTAGTCTTTACCGTCAGAATGCTGTTTTCATAGGTGTAGTCCTCGCCCTTGACAAGCTCGCTGCCGTCCGCTGCGTTTATGCTTAGCAGCTCGTTTGAAATTATCGCTTCAACGCTTTTCGGAGTTGTTCCGGTATTTGTCGGGGCGCTTTCTACCTTATACCAGACGGTGTAAGTGCCGACTTCTGTTGCCGTAGGTATAGCCGAGGTGTATGCGCCGTTTTCCTCAAGCGAATATACAAGCGTGCCGGCTGTTGTATCTCCTGCCAAAACAAGCGCCTGCGCCTCGCCGGTATACTGGAGATTTGTAAACGGCACGGGCGGTGTTACAAACGGTGCGTCAAGCCAATCGCCGTCAACATTAAACTGAACAGAATGTGCGCCCTCTGTGAGATATATGTAGAGATTTGAGTCGGCGCTGTCAGCCGCTTTGTGGTTTATGGGTGTATAGTCTGCTCCGTCTACCTTTACAGGGTAATCACCGGTGTTCTCGTATGTGCGAAGATATACATTTTCTCCGTTGTCATTTGTCGGTACAGTTTCTGATATACCGTTGCCGATAGAATAGGACCCTTTTTCGGTAACCGTCTTTACACAGCCGCCGGTGATTTTGATATCAGAAACATCGCTGATATAGGAAAATGAACGTCCGCCTATGCCGGAACCTCCATTTGCGGCTATTGCAGAAACTGTGCCGCCGCTTATGGTGACGCCTTTGCAGTCACCGGCGTTGCCGCCGCCTATACCTGTGGAGGAATTGCCGGCTGCAACGACAGTACCGCCGCTTATGGTAATATCCAAGCCGCTGCCGCCTTTAGTTCTCGCTATGGTGCCTCCGCCGCCTATGCCTGCGCCTGATTGACCGCCGTTTGCGAAAACATTACCGCCGCTTATGGTGATGTTTGAGCCGTCGCCGCCTTTGTATGATAAGCTTCCGCCGCCGCCTATGCCTGCGCCATGATCGCCGCCGTTTGCGGTAACAGTGCCGCCGGTTATGGTTATGTTCGAGCCGACGCCGCTTGTTCTTTCATTGCTTCCGCCGCCGCCTATGCCTGCGGCATATTTTCCGGCGGTTGCTGTGACATTGCCGCCGGTTATGGTGATGTCTGAGCCGTCGCCGCTTGCACCTTCATCGCTTCCGCCGCCGCCTATGCCTGCGGCATACATTCCGCCGGTTGCGGTTATTGTGCCGCCGTTTATTATGATGTCATAGCAGCTGCCTGCTGTGTTTTCATAGCTTCCGCCGCCGCCTATGCCTGCGGCATAACTGTCGCCAATTGCAGTGATAACGCCGCCGTTTATTATGATGCCTGAGCAGCTGGCGGCTGCATTTGTAAAGCTTCCGCCGCCGCCTATACCCGCGCTGTATGATCCTCCCGTTGCGGTGAGCTTGCCTGTGCCGTTTTCGCCGCCGTTAATGGTGAGCGTTCCTGTGCCGCCGTTTTTCTGCAAGCCGGCTGCATCAGAGCTTTTCAGCGTGTTCTCTGTGTCGTCCGCAAGGGTAATGGTGACATTTCCGGCGCTGTCGTCTGCGATTTTGAATGCGCAGCCGGATGTACCAATATTTACTCCCGCAAGGGTGATGTTTGCGCTTGCGCCGCTTTCAACCTCGATATAGTCTTTTGTCGAGGCTTCGGGGTTTTTGTTTTTGATGGTTAGCTCTGCGCCGTCGCTGATTTTAACAGTATAATAATAGTTTTTTTCTATGGTGTATCCTGTTCCTGTCAGCTCGAAAGCGCACAGCTCCGTGTAATCCTCGGCAAACGCAATGCCGCCGAAGCTCACCCCGGCGATTGCCACCGCAGCCGCCGAAACGACCGCGGTAAGTTTCCTTAGTAGCTTGTTCATGTCGTCCTCCTTTGAATAACGCTGAAATGCAGGGCTTGCAGATATATTCCCAGCATTTGCATACTCTCTTACATTATAACACGGTTTGTTTAATTATGTCAATAGATTTGGAACTAATTTGTTACAGCAATATCAAAGTGGAACGAAAATAACAGCGACTTGGAACAAACGGGAGATTTCGTTCCAAGTCCGAGAGTGTTTATTCCATCATTTTCCTTATATGCATGATAACCGCCTTATCCGCCACAGTTTTTTCGCCCGTTTTTTTCGTTTCTGTTTTGACATAAACAGCGGAATAGGATTTGGTAATTTTGAATACTTTTTGTTAATTCCGACCTAAAACGCAGTTACCTTTATTTAGCAGAAATCGTGCAGGTGTATATTGCTCATATCACCACAAACGGTCTTGCGTCGGGCGGAACAGCGCCTATTTATCGCAGCGGATAACGGCATACGAGTAACCCTTAAGTTCGATTTCCTTGTTTATTTTTTCGCCCGTAATTATGTTGGTATACTCTTTGCTTAACTTAATTGAGGCAGGAGTTTCGCAGAAATTCTGCAGGAATATGCTGCCCTCTCTTTCCGTTACTCCAACACCCTCGGGAATATCGGCATCAAACGGCTTTTCAAGACCTGCTTCGGCACAGAGCTTTGCAAAGAATGCCCGGTAAAAATCCACATCGGCAGTTGAACAAAGATGATACGCCGCGCCTTTTCCAAAGCAGTTTTTTGTCAAAGCCGGAGTGCCTTTATAGAAGTCGCTTTCGTATTCCGCAAGTACCTCGGCAGTTGTGGCGTGTACTATCTCGCACAGCTCGCTCAACCGGTAAGAATTGCCGTTCCACGTCATGCTGTTGTGCTCGTTATCGTATAGGCTGTCGGTTTCCTCCACCCACATTCCGAGGACGTCCGACAGCTTTTCTTCTGTCGCTTCACCGAGCAGGCACAGGTCTGTATCGTTTACAATGCCGCTGAAACAGGTCGTCACCAGCGTTCCGCCGTTTGCGACAAAGCTGCGCAGCTTCTCCTGAATCCCTCCGCGGAACATATACAGCATCGGCGCGATAACAAGCTTATAATCTGTGAAATCGCTGTCGCTGTCCACGACATCCACTGTAATTCCGTTTTTCCAGAAATAATCGTAGCATTTCTGAATTGCGCCGAAATAGTCCAGCCCGGCATTTCTCGGTCCCTGACAGGTATCCAAAGCCCACTTGTTTTCCACATCGAAAATGATTGCCGCCCGGGCTTTTGAATGGCTTGCGTATATCTCGGAGGACAGGCTTTGAAGCACCTTTCCGGTTTCAGCGACCTCCTTGAAAACACGGGTGTTCTCCGTGCCGACATGGGAAATAACCGCACTGTGGAATTTTTCGGCGCTTCCGCGGCTCTGGCGCATCTGGAAATACAGTCCCGAATCCGCTCCGTGCGCAATTGCATTTATGACGGAAAGAGTATGCATTCCCGGCTTTTTCAGCTTGCTTATGGGACGCCAGTTGGTGGTCGAGGGAGTACATTCCATCAGAAGAAAAGGCTTGTGCTTCAGGGCTCTCATCATATCGTGGGAGAGGCTTTCGTTGCGGGCAACATCCTCGTTACATGAGGGCGCGTGCCATTCGGGATAGCTGTCCCATGAAATAACGTCAAGCTCCTTTGCAAACTTGTAATAATCCAGCCCGTAAACATATAATCCCATAAGATTTGCGGTAACCGGAATATCGGGATTTACCGCCTTGACCGTGGATATTTCATGCTTCATAAAGTCTATGCTCTTGTACGTCACAAACCTTTTCCAATCCAGATTAAGCCCGTGAATTGAGGTTTCTCCAAGCCATGACGGGCTGTGAATCTGCTCCCATGATGTATAGGTGTGCGACCAGAAATGCGCCCACCACGCATGATTGAGCGCGTCAAGCGTACCGTACTTTTCCTTGAGCCAGCGGCGGAATTCCTGCTGACAAAGCTCACAATGGCACTCTCCGCCAAGCTCGTTGGAAATATGCCAGAGTATAACCGCAGGGTGATCGGCATACCTTTCGGCTAGCCTTGCGTCGATTATTCTCACACGCTCGCGATACGCCGGACTTGTGTAGCAGTGGTTATGACGATGACCGTAGAGATTTCGCACGCCGTTTTCGCCAACGCGCAGTACCTCGGGTAATTCCTCGGCAAGCCATTGTGGGCGTGAGGCTGACGGTGTTGCAAGAATAACGCGGATTCCGTTGCTGTAAAGCTTATTGATCACATTGTCCAGCCACTCAAAATCAAAGCAGTCCTTCTTCGGCTCAAGGTTCGCCCATGAGAATATGCCAAGACTTACGCAGTTGATGTTCGCTTTTTTGAAAAGCTCGATATCCTTTTCAAGAATATCGGGATAGTCCTTCCACTGCTCGGGATTATAATCGCCGCCGTGGAGGATAAAAGGGAATTTCGGTGTTGCAGCAGATTTCATAATAATAAATTCCTTTCCGTGTTGCAGCAGGTTGAATGGTAATATTATTATAACTGCCGCCAAAACATTTGTCAATAGCACTTATTTTTAATTTACTTGGTGTGCATTATCATATCCCTGTATGCGGACGGAGAAACCCCCTCATACCGCTTAAACAGAAGCCCGAAGTAGGATTGGCTTTCTATCCCGACCATTTCGGAAATTTTTTCGATGGAGAGATAGGATTTATGCAGCAGAAGCTTTGCTTCTTGAATGCGCTTTTGATTGACATATTCCATCGGGCGCATACCGAGGTGCTTCTTGAAAAGGCGGCATATATGCACCTCGGAGTAATGTGTGGCTTCACACAGCGTTTTCATGGTGATTTTTTTCGGATAATCGGTTTCGATGAGGGAAATAAGCCGTTCGATGCCCTCGTTGCTTTTCCCGGAGTATATCGAGCCAAAGGAGTTTGCCAGCTTATAGAACTCGAGAATAAAGTCGTACAGACCGCTTGAAGCATAGTAGTTCCCGAACAGCTTATCATTCTCCACCGAGTTATAAATGCGGCGTATAATGCGTTGGAGCCTGTCTGTGTTGCCCAAATCGTATATTTTTGGCTCGCTCAGATTGAGCTTTTGCAGCAGCTCCTGCGCGCCGCTGCCCTCAAAGCATACCCACCACGACCGCCACTCGCCTCCGGTGCAGCGGTAATAATGCGGAACTCCCGGCTGCATGAAAAAACCATATCCGGGTTTAAGCGGATAAAGCTCATCGTTCATTCCCATTTCGCCGTAGCCCTCGGTGAAAAAGACGAATTCAAGGTGGTTATAGCCGTCGTCCCGATAGATGTCGTCCTGCGGATAGTCCACTCCAACGCCGCAGACGTATATCGGAAGATTTCTTTCGTTGCCGATAACAGGAAAATTGATTTTCATAGCGCCCTCCGATTTATGTTAGTATTATTATAATATGATAATATCATAGCTTTACTTTTTTGTCAAGACTGATGTATAATAAATACTACCGAAACAAACACCAATCCGCAAACCGGTGTTGCCGGAATAGGAGGTGCAGCTGCAGCAATTGCAGCTGCTGCGTCAGCAATGATAACATCTGCGAAAAGGAGAAGCTAATGAAAGTAATTGAAAGATTATCCCTGTGCGCTATGACAGCGGCGCTGTTACTCACCGTGACGGCTTGCAATGATACAAAGCCCGGAAACAGTATCGTATCGCAGTCCGACTCCGGTTCTTCATCAACATCTGCAACTGCTGCCACCGACGATCCCGATCTGGACGCGCCTACCGACGCGCAGATCAAGAAGATCGGCACAGACGCATATACGCCTGACGGAAACAGCGGCAAAATCATATGGCTGGGCTACTATGACCTTAAGGATGACGGCAGCTCCGCTGAGCAGTACAGAATCTTTACCAGCGAGCTTTACGGCGGCGAAATAGAATATATTTCCTGCTCCAGCGGATCGGCGTATTTTGAGAAGATGGGAACGATGATCGCTGCGGACGATTCTCCCGATATCGTAAGATATGAGTGGAAATCTTTCCCCAACGGAATGAGCAAGAACCTCTATGAGGCACTGGATGATGATATTGACCTTGATTCTCCTCTTTGGGCAGGAATGGCTGATATTGCAGAGGATTTCGCATACGACGGAAAGCACTATTATTATCCCTACCGTGTGACTACAAACTATGCGCTGAACTATAACCGGGCAGCGCTTGAGGAGTACTCGCTTCCGGACCCGTATGATTTATATATGGAGAACAACTGGACATGGGATACCTTCAGGCAATTGCTGATCGATTGGTGCAATGCGGACGAAAGTCATATCGGCTATGCCGGAGAGGGTGGAATGAGCTTTATCGCTACCACCGGCACAAGTCTTATCGAGGTAAAGCCCGATGGAAGCGTAGCAAATAATATCAACGACACCAATGTCGCAAGAGCGATGGAGTTCTGCTCATCCCTTTACCGTTACGGACTTACTCACCAGGGCGAGCTGGGAGATTGGGTATCTCCCCAGACATGGGCGCAAAATTCACATCAGCTGCTGTTCCTGGGTATGAATCCCGAGTGGACGTATTCCGCCGCCACGGAAGTGATCCAGAATAAACAGGGCGTAGAAAACGACATCTGCAACACAGTATCCGACTTTGCGTTTGTTCCGTTCCCGCGAGATCCCGATTCGGACAGATACAGCATTGCATACGATAGCTTTGGATATCTGGTAGCAAAGGGTGCGAAGAACAAAAAGGGCGCGATAGATTGGATAAATCTCAACAGGGTATACGAAACAGATGAGAACATTATCTCCACCAAGCGCGAGGATGCTATACATCCTACGCCCGTTTATTACACATCCGGCAAATACGAGGGCTTCCAGAGATGGGGACTGGTGTGGGATGAAAGGCAGTACGACCTTTGGCAGGATATGATGAATCCGGAGAAATTCGATCTTTTGTTCGACGACTGCTGGGGATTTTCGGACGAACTGAATACTGTGTGCAATGCAGTACTGTTTGAGCCGATGTTCAACGGCGAGTCTTTCACACAGCTTAGCGCAGAGTATGCGCCGGTAATTGATTCTCTGATCTCACAATAACAGCCGCATTTATGCAAAGATACTTGCAGAGAACGATGTTGATTATGATGTATTTGCAAGCTCCTATTATTCCTATTGGCACGGAACGCTTGAAAGCCTTACAACGCTCCTCACAAAGATATCGGAAGAATACGGCAAATATGTTATGGGAACCTCTACAAACCTCATGTGAAAATGTGCAGTGCGGCTAATAATCTCAGTCTTGACAATCCCCGTCAAGTGCGATAAACTAATTTCACAAGGTTCAACAAACAGCTTTATTGAGCGGCATATCAGGTCGCTGGCGAGCGCTGCCGCGCGTCGTCCCTACCATCTTCCTAACCGTAGTTGATACAAAATATCAACTGCGGTTTTGCTTTTTTTAGTCGCAGCTTCCCGTTTTGAAATACATCGGCTGTTGGCGGCGCAGACTTTGTGAATGAGATATATGGGTCGTTCTAACAAATAAAGCAAAGGACAACACTAATCTTGATTATCCGGGCGCCATGTTGCATAGCAAAAGCGACCAAGATCGCTCTTAGTCGCTTTGCATTGTTGTTTGCCGATTTTCTGTTTTTGTGTTTGTCGGGGAGAATGCGATTATGTGGGCGTGGGTGTAAGCCGTTTCAGCCGCTCGGTCAGTATCTCCCAATCGGTGGGCTTGGCGATAAAATCCGCCGCTCCTGCGCGCAGGCATTTCAGCTGGGTCTCCCTGTCGTCATCGGAGCTGAAAATAACAGCGGGAATGCTTCTGTAAAGCGCGTCCGCTCTCAGCTTTTTTAGCAATGTCAGCCCGTCCATGCCTTTCAGGTTAAGGTCAAGCAGGATTATCTGCGGAAGTTCGGGAGCACTGTCGTTTTCATTCGCTTGCGAGGATACCTGATTCAGCATATCCAGCGCTTCCTCTGCGGACTGTCGGGTTGTTATTGTCCCGAAGCTGCTTCGCAGCATACGCTCCACAAGGCTGCGGAACATCAGATCGTCGTCGATATAAAGCAGGCTCAGCCCGGTGCAATCCGTCGTTTCATCGACCGGTTCATTAAGGGCGGCTTTGATACGTTCCACAAGCTCGCTGTAATTTTTTAGCAGCGCGTCGGTGTTTTCAAGGATAAAGTCGGTGTCGCTGCCTTTCGCTGCCATTTCAAGCTTTAGCGCCTGCTCGGCAAGCTCGTTTGCGCCTATCGTGCGCGAGCCGCTTTTCAGCGCGTGGACTTGTATGCGGTAGTTGTCGATATCTGTTTCGCCGAGGTATTTGCGTATACTCTCAATGCGGTTCTCCTCAAGATAGGTTTTGACTATTTCCAGATAAAATTCCTCGTTGTTGCAGCAGAACTCCATAGCTGAGTTAACGTCAAGGAATGTGGACAGCCGTTCTACGGCGCTTGCTGCGGGGAGCGCTTCCTCCTCAAAGGGCGTTTCACCGTTATCCGGCTGTATAAGGTCGGCAGGCAGATATTTTCTGACTGTTTCAAGAAGCTGACGGCTTGACACCGGCTTTGACAGATAATCATCGAATCCGGCGTTGAGGTAGATGCTTTTTTCTCCCGATACGGCGTTTGCGGTGATAACTATAATGGGCACATCGTCGCAGAGATTTTGCTTCTTGATGGTCTTAAGGGTTTCCATGCCGTCCATCAGCGGCATCATGTGGTCAAGGATTATCAGGTCGTATTTGTATCGGCTGATGAGTTCCAGCGCCTCGATACCGTTTACCGCCGTGTCGATCTGAATTTTTGTGTCCTTCAGGCTGCCGCGGTATAGCTCCAAATTCATAATGTTATCATCCACTGCAAGCAGTCTTGCGTCGGGCGCGGTAAATCCGGGGCTAAGCGTTCCCTTATCGGGTGCGGCGCCCGATGTGTCGATATTCCCAAGAGGCGCGGCGTCAGCTATGCTCTGCTTGAGTCGGAAGCTGACGGTGGTGCCATTGCCGTATTCGCTCTTAATGCTGAGAGTGCTGCCCATCATGTAAAGGAGCTTTGTGACAATCGTTAATCCAAGTCCTATGCCCTGAATGTTCTGGTTGCGCTTTTTGTTGGCGCGCTGGAATGCCGCGGTTATCATTTCGATTTCCTCGTCGCGCATTCCGATGCCCGTGTCTGCGACCTCGGCGTATAGCCAACCCTCGGTTTCGTTTTCCTGCTCCCACTTCAGCACGATGTCAATGTGACCAAAATCCGTATATTTCACGGCGTTGGACAGCAGGTTTACAAATATCCGAACTATGCGCACACTGTCGCCGTAAAGCTCTTTGGGAATATTCGGGTCAACATTCATGCGCAGCTCGACTTCTTTTTTCTCGGCAAAAAACTTTCCGCATATCGTGATGTCGGATATCATCGACGCGGTGGAATAGTTCTTTTCCTCGATGTTGATGCTGCCGTTTTCAATTTCGGCGTAGTCCACCATATCGCTTATCATTGACAGCAGCGTCTTTCCTGCGCTCTGGATATTGCCGCAGTATTGCTCAATCTCCTTTTTCTCGGTGTCCCTCAGCACCATTTCGTTGTAGCCGAGGATAGCGTTTATCGGCGTGCGTATCTCATGAGAGATACTGCTGAGAAAATCGGTTTTTGTGCGGCTGGCGTTTTGCGCAGCCATCATTGCTTCCTCAGCCTTGTCGCGCGTGGCAATGAGCTCTTTCATTGTTCGGTTGAGCGCTTGATAGTCGGGCGTTTCCATTGCGAACATAAGCAGCATCAGACCGATAGATACAGTGAACAGGATAAACAGAATATTTGGATAAAGCAGCTGTACGAGCGAACCGGACGTCAGCACAATTATGTATAATATAATGGACAGTCGCTGTTTGTTGTTGAATTTCGGGTAATTCAGCAGCATCATGCCGCCTGTGACGGCGATTTCCGCAAGCGGAACGATATGCACCATCATATAGATCGGACCATGCTGATAACCATTTTCGTCGAAGTAGAACACACAGCCGGTGAATAAGTTTATCAACAGTATCGCGGTGCATATTATTGCAATGGTACGGAATATCTGTGGGATATAGAATTTCTGCGTCGTGCCGAAGGTCGCGCAGGCGCAGTACATAACGAAAACATATTCCAGCACCAGATCCGATGCGAAGTAGGCGGTATTGATTGCAACGTTCGCCCATATCGGCACAAACTGATGATAGCTTATGGTAATGGCGGACACCACGTCGAGAATGACCGCCAGAAGCATTATCGCGGCAAGGCGTCGGAAATATTTGTTGCTCTGCGATTCGGCAGTGAATTGAAGCCTTATGTAGAGATTCAGCACGATCAGATAAACAATAGACGCGACTTCAAAATAGATGTTGTACATCATATGAAACGCCCCCTGTTATTTGTTGTTATCTTCAAGCAGCTGAGCAACTCTGTTTAATAGGTCGTCGGGGTGGAAGGGCTTTTTGAGGTAGGATGATACGCCCAGTCGGATAGCCTCCTTTACCGCGTCGGGGGTAGCTGTTGCGGTCAGAAACATAACGGGGATTTGCATAAGCTTTTCCGACTGACGAATGCTGGACAATGTGTTGAACCCGTTGAGAAACGGCATTTCGATATCCAGAAGTATGCAGTCGACAGGGGGATTGTTTTGGTCTCGCAGATATTCCAGACAGCGCTTTCCCGATTGAGCGGTCACAACGTCATAATCTTTATGGGTGAGTATAAACTCGCATAATTTCAATGTGAGCATATCGTCGTCAACAACCATGATTCTTTTTTTCATCTGTTCTTATCTCCCTCAGTTATTTTTGCTGTAAAGATAGCGGCTTGCAGCTTTTTCAAAGTTGCGGCAGCAGTCTATCAATAATCTGTGATTATCGCGAATAAAGGATATCTCGCCGGATTTTGAGGCTTTTTCCATGCTCGAGGCAAGCAGGGAAAGTCTTTCGCCGCCAACTGTCTTTGAAGTGCTTTTCAGACCGCAGCACAGCTGGGTATATGACTGCCAGTCGCTGCTGCGGAATGCCTTGTCAAGCTGCACGGCTCTTGTGTCGATGTTTGCCATGCAGAGTATCTTGCAGTACAGCTTCCTGTCACCGCAGCACCAGCGCAGTCCGGCGTCGCTGTCAAATTCGGGAACATCATCCGTGTGCGCGGCGCTCTTTTTCTTTCCTGCCGGATTATCCTCCACAGGAAGGATAAGGTCAGCCGGGAGATATTCCATCAGCAGCTGCTCCAGCCTGTCGCTTTGCACGGGCTTTGCAAGGTAATCCGTGAAGCCGTACTCCTCGTATGCCTGCTTTGCTCCCACCATAGCGTTAGCCGTCAGCGCTATCACCGGTACGTTGTGGTTGGGACAATCGGGGATCCTGCGCATATTTTCCAGCGTTTGTACGCCGTCCATCTCGGGCATGAGATGATCCATAAAAATGAGGTCGTAGGAGTAGTTCTTAACCAGACCGAGGCACTCTCTGCCGCTGTATGCGGTGTCAACGCGCACTTTTGTGCTTTTCAGCAGACCCTTCAGCACGTCGATGTTAAGCTTCACATCGTCCACAACAAGTATTCTCGCCGCGGGCGCCTGAAACCTCTCGCGGTAATCCTTGCTTTTCTCGATTGACTCCCTGCGGTTTTCCGTGAACAGCCCTGCCGGCTTTTCCGAGGCTATCTTCTGCGGTATCTCTACCCGGAAATCCGACCCGACGCCCAGCGTGCTTTCAACTTCAATCGTTCCGTCCATTCTGTCAACAAGGCGCTTTGTTATGCTGAGTCCAAGACCAGTTCCCTCAATATGGCGGTTATTTGTTTCGTCAAGGCGGTGAAACTCGCTGAAAAGCAGCTTCTGATTTTCGGGCGATATTCCCATTCCCGTATCGCGGACGCTGATTTTGAGCATGATAGTGTCCTCGGAAGTCCTTGTGAAATCAAGCGTCATTGTGACCTGTCCTGCCGAGGTGTATTTTACCGCATTCGTCAGGAGATTGATTATTATCTGTCTGACTCTTATCTCATCACCGATAAGCTTTGAGGGAATGTCAGGGTCATTGTGTATCTCCAGCAGAAGATTTTTCTTTTCCGCACGCATTATTATCATGCTGTAACAGTCATTCATCAGCTTTTGAATGCTGTATTCTGTGGGGAACAGCTCCAGCTTTCCGGATTCTATCTTGGAAAAGTCGAGCACATCGTTTATAACAGCCAGCAGCGACTGTCCTGCCGATTGGATATTCACGGCGTAGCTGAGGATAGCGTCATCGCTGCATTCGCGCAGGATCATTTCGTCCATACCGAGAACCGCATTGATGGGTGTTCTTATCTCGTGGGACATACTCGCGAGGAAGTCTGACTTTGCGGAATTTGCCTTGTCGGCAATGCTCATTGCGTCGCGCAGCTGCTTTTCCTGTTCAAGCAGCTTTTTCTTCTGCTGATCGAACACATAGACCTGATACTTGATTGCCATTCCGAGTATCAGCGCAACGAGAAAAATTACCTGAATGTTGTCAAGAATAACCCAATGAGTTACGTCGGAGTTGGTTGGAACGACGAACAGCTCCGGGAAAAAATACTGCATTTCGAAGCAGCCCAGAGTGACCAGTGTGTTCACCACGAACATCATGATACAGACTGTGCCTTCGCTCACCAGCCACGGGTAAATAAGCCCGAACTCCAGCCAGATGGGCATTCCGCTGTACACGCCGCCGTTGCCGTAGAACATCAGCGGAAACGTAATAAGGTTGATTGTAATGAACACAATCATCATTCCGGCGTTTTTGTTGCGTTTAACAGTCGAAAAATAAAATGCGATGAACTGCATTAAAAGGCAGAACAGCGAGAGAAGTATATTTGCCAAATTGTCATTGAGCATGACAGCAATGCTTATGGTTATGCAGCTTCCGATTATGCTTATGGTGAGGAGCATATTCTGAAGCTTATGCTTGATATCCAGATCCTCTCCCATTATCAGATTGTTAAGGACGCGGACAAACTCGGGCTTTTTCATGCAGTATCGCCGCCTTTCGGGTTTCGGTATAATAGCTGCGGTTCGGTTGGAAAATGCTTGTATCATTTTTTGCAGATATAATTATTATACCACATAATTCGTTTTATTTCAATATTAATTTGTAAATAAATATCAACAGTATGTTGAAAAGGCAGGGAGAACGATGACGAGGAACAGGAGCAGGACGCTGCTGCAAAAACCGGAGTAATTGGGAAATCTGCTCCGAAGCCAAGACGGTGATATTTCTCCTATATCACAGGCTGCAAAGTCGCTCAATTCCTTAATGGCAGTGTTGCAGACTTTTTTATTGGTGGTTATGTTCCTTGTTTGTACTTTTCAGAATACTTCATGCCATATTTATAATAAAAATATACGAAATAGTTACTTTCTTTGACATTATTTAATACAATTCAACATATTATCCGAAAATATATTGATTTCTTTATAGAATTATGTTACAATTATAATGTATTGGTATGTGCCGATTTGGCAAAAAGTATTGCGCTATATTAGCCGCTTTGACAGAAAAGAGAGTGGAAATGAAGCACCAAGTATTGATTGTTGAGGACAACGAAATCTACCGTGAAACTCTGAAAGCTATGCTTTCGGACGAGTATCGTATATTGGAAGCGGAAAACGGACAGGAGGCTTTGGGCGTTCTGAATGCTAACAAGGGGAGCGTCGCCTTGATACTGCTCGATGTTATGATGCCAGTAATGGACGGATATACGTTCCTTGATATCGTGAAGAAAGACAGCGTTCTTTCGTTTATTCCCGTTATCGTCACAACGCAGGGCGATAGCGAGGCAGATGAACTTGCCGCTTTGGAACACGGAGCGAACGATTTTATCACCAAGCCTTATCGTCCGCAGATTATCAAGCACCGTGCGGCAAGTCTTATAAAGCTGCGCGAAAGCGCCGCTATGGTTAATCAGTTTATGTATGACCGCTTAACGGGACTGTACTCAAAAGATTTCTTTTACAGAAAGGTCAGAGAGCGTCTTGCCGCACACCCCGACAGAGAATATACGCTCCTGTGCTGCAACATTGAGAATTTCAGATTGTATAACGATACTTTCGGGCGCAGGGCGGGAGATAAACTGCTTAAAGAGGCGGCTCAGATATTCAGCAAGCGAGTAAGTGAAAACTCAATCTGCTGCCGATATAACGCGGACAGATTTCTGGCGCTGACAGATAAGGCGAGCGAGATAAAGGGACGTGAGCGCTTTGCCGGCGCAAGAAAGACAACCCGTTCCGAATTATCGGACAATCTGCCCGTTAAGCTTGGCATATACGAGATAAAAGACCGTTCTATCCCTGTTGAAGTGATGTGCGACAGAGCCGTATGGGTGGTAGATACGATAAAAGGCATATATGACCAATACATAGCCGTCTATGATGATAAAGTAAGAAATATTCTTCTTCGTGAGCAGGCTATTACAGACGCTATGGAAACGGCATTGGCGGAAAAGCAGTTTACTGTGTACTTTCAGCCAAAGCACAGCCTCAGCGACGATAGTATGGTAGGTGCGGAAGCGTTAGTGCGCTGGGTTCACCCCGAATGGGGCTTTATGTCTCCCGGCGAGTTCATTCCGCTGTTTGAGAAGAACGGCTTTATCCGCCGCCTTGACGAATATGTCTGGGAAAGCGTTTGCGAAAAGCTGCACGAATGGATAACAAACGGATACTCTGTTGTCCCTGTTTCGGTGAACGTATCCCGTGCGGATATTTTTCAATCTGACCTTGTAAAGAAGTTTTGTGATTTGATTGAGAAATACGAGATTGCTCCGTCTTTGTTACACCTTGAGATAACGGAGAGTGCATACACGGACAACCCCGAACAGATAATCAGCACCGTTGAAGAACTGCGAAACAGGGGCTTTATTATTGAGATGGACGATTTTGGCAGCGGATATTCCTCGCTGAATATGCTTGGCGAAATGTCCCTTGATATTCTGAAGCTGGATATGAAATTCATTCGCAATCAGATGGCAAAGCCTGTTGAACGCAGCTTGCTGCAAGGAATTATTGATATTGCTCACGCGCTTAATCTCAAGGTGGTGGCTGAGGGTGTTGAAACCGTTGAACAAAAGGAACGGCTGAGGTCAATGAATTGCGACATCGCTCAGGGTTACTTTTACGCAAAGCCGACCCCTGCGGCAGATTATGCAATATTATTACAGAAGTAAATGTTCGAGAAGAATTCTATAAAGTCACGTAAACCGCAAATTCAGAAAGGAAAGTCCAAAAATGAATAAAAAAATCGTAAAGAAGCTTATATCTGCTGCAACAGCTGCGATTATGACAGCAATGCTATTTTCAAGTTGTGCCGCAAATACCGAAAAGGAAGACGCAAAAACTATCTCCGTATATCTGTGGAGTACGGCTCTGTATGATAGCTTTGCGACCTATATTCAGTCGCAGCTCCCCGATGTCAATATACAGTTCGTTGTGGGAAACAACGACCTCGATTTCTATAAATTCATGAATGAAAACGGTAAGCTTCCCGATATTATCACATCGCGCAGGTTTTCGCTTCATGATGCGGCAGGTCTTAAGGACCGGCTTATGGACCTTTCCACCACCGAAATGGCAGGTGCAATATATGAATCATATCTTGGGAACTTCCAGAATGCCGACGGCACGGTGAACTGGCTGCCCATGTGCGGCGAGGTGGACGGTCTTGTCGCAAACAGAGCTGTATTTGATAAATATGGTATCCCTCTGCCCACTGATTATGACAGCTTCGTTTCTGCCTGCAAAGAATTTGAAAAGGTGGGAGTCCGTGGATTTGCTGCCGATTTTGCATACGACTATACCTGCATGGAGGTGCTTCAGGGTCTGTCCATTCCCGAGATAACCTCTATGGAAGGACGTATGTGGCGCAGCAGATACGAAGACCCCATGTATATGGAGGTTTTAGGTCTTGATGAAACTGTATGGCAGGGTGTTTTTGAGCGTATGGAACAGTTTATTGAGGACGCAGATATCCACCCCGGCGATGTTGAGTTCTCCTATGACCCGGTTATGGAAATGTTCCAGAACGGCGAAGCGGCTGTTATCCGTGCAGGCGGCTCAAACGTTGTAGCATATCAGAATATGGGCGTTGACGCTGTTTTTCTCCCCTATTTCGGACAAAACGGCGAGCAGTGGCTGCTTACATATCCTGCTTTTCAGGTTGCGCTGAACAAGGATCTGGAGAACGACAAAACACGTCAGGAAAAGGCTTTGCAGGTGCTTGGCGTTATGCTCTCCGAGGAGGGTCAGAACACTCTTGCAAAGGGCGAGGATGTGATTACCTACAGTCAGAATGTGAATCTGCAGCTTTCTCCCTATCTTGATAATCTAAAACCCCTGATCAACCAGAAC
>JBJESD010000156.1:0-23766 GCA_051882595.1 Oscillospiraceae bacterium
AAAGCAACAAAATTATTCCGAGAAAAAGGTTTAAGCGGGTCGAAATCTGTATATAATTATAAAGGTATTTTTTCGGAGGAGTATATGGATATTTGGCAAAAAATGTATAAGAAAGCGCTTCGCGTTCAGAATGCGCGCGTTATCTCTCCTTTTATGGAAGCTGGAGGAGTTGCCGCGGCAGTGCTTACAAAGGCGGGCAATATCTATGTCGGAGTGTGTATCGACACCTGCTCCTCACTCGGAATGTGCGCGGAGCGAAACGCCATGGCGAATATGATCACCAACGGCGAGCATGAGATTGACAAGGTGCTTGCGATAATGCCCGATGGCAGGGCAGGCGCTCCGTGCGGAGCGTGCCGCGAGTTCATGATGCAGCTTGGCGAAAACAGCGGTGACATTGATATACTTATGGACTACGACAGCCGCAGGACGGTGAAGCTGAGAGCGCTTGCTCCCGATTGGTGGGGCGAGGAGCGCTATGCGGCGGAGGACAGCCGCAGCGAAATATCCTATGAGCCGCCTGAGACCGCTTGCGCGAAGCCTGAAATGAGGGTGCATACAGGCGAGGCTGTCACATTGGACGAGATACGCATAAGAGAGGGCGCATGGAAAGCTGCTCTGCCGCCTGCATACGTTGCGTTCATGCTTGACGAAAACGGTGGTGAGCCTGTCAATCGTCATTTTGGCTGCGGCAGTGACATCTGCGTTATTGAGCGATATCTGAGTATTATTTCCGACGCGGCTCGCTCTGAAATAGGGATGTATGATATTGATGTTGTTTTATCTCAGGTAGATGAGAGGATAGTGTGCGACGGCGACAAGCTGGGGTATGATATCATCCCGTTTGCGGCGCTGTACGGTGGCGACCTTTTGTGCTTTGATTACCGCGAAAATACCGCTAATCCCGAAATATGTGTATGGGATCATGAGGAGTCTGACGAATTTGCCCCTGTGACCTATTATGTATGTGAGGGCTGGGAAGAGCTGCTGTCAATGGTCAAGTAATATTCGGTTTGGAATTTAACAGGAGGTGGACGCCATGCTCCCACGCGAGCGCATTATGGAGAACGAAAAGATCACATTAAGCGAGTTTGCCTGCAAATCCTCCGACAGCCGCGGCAGGGCAGTTTACGAGAAGCCGTGCGATTTCCGAACGGATTTTCAGCGCGACCGCGACAGGATAATCCACTGTAACGCGTTCAGACGACTTAAGCATAAGACGCAGGTGTTCCTTATCCCTCACTCCGACCACTACCGCACAAGGCTTACGCACACGCTTGAGGTAAGCCAGATCTCGCGTACTGTGGCTTGCTCGCTGGGACTTAACGAGGATCTTACCGAGGCTATCGCGCTGGGGCATGACCTTGGGCACACTCCGTTCGGGCACGACGGAGAAAGGGCGCTGGCAGAGCTGCTTCCCGGCGGCTTTTCCCACAATATGCAGGGCAAACGCGTTGTAGAGATAATCGAAAAGGACGGAAAGGGGCTTAACCTCACAGCAGAGGTAATAGACGGAATAGTCTGCCACACCACCTCGCACAATACTCCCGAGCCTATTACACGGGAGGGCATGGTGGTGCGCTATTGCGACAAGATCGCCTATATCAATCACGATATCGAGGACGCGATACGCGGCGGAGTGATAAAGGCCAGCGACCTTCCTGAGTTTCCCGTAAGGGTTCTGGGTGCGACCAAATCAGAGCGGATAACCACGCTTGTGCGCGCGATCGCAGAGCACGGCGCAGAGCATATCGGCATGGACGCCGAGATCAAAAAGGCGCATGACGAGCTGAGGAATTTCATGTTCGAGCGTGTGTACCGTGCCGCTCCCACCATTGCGGAGATGGGCAAGGCGCACTATATCGTCGAATTCCTGTTCAACTATTTCAAGAAAAACAGCAGCAAAATGCCGCCGCTGTACCTGTCGCTTGCCGAGAAATACGGTCTGCCCGTGGCGGTCGGCGACTTTATCAGCGGAATGACGGACGACTATGCCGTCAGCCTGTTCAAGGAGATATGTATTCCAAAGGGCTGGCTTAGCGGAGCGTCCTTACTGTGATACGGCACAGCAGGGCGGCAATGGTTCCTGCGACTGCACACAGGCGCTTCAGCGGTGGAATAATGTCGAATGATTTATAAAGGGTGGTGTTTTCATGGCTTTGCCGGACGGGTTTCTGAGGGAGCTTCGCGACAATAACGATATTGTATCTGTGGCGCAGAGCTATGTTGACCTGAAGCGGACAGGCAGCACCTATTCCTGCCGATGCCCGTTTCACTCCGAGAGAACGCCATCGTTTCATGTTTATCCCGATACGCAGAGCTTTTATTGCTTTGGCTGCGGAGCGGGCGGAGATGTCGTGACGTTCATCAAGAATATAGAAAATCTTGACTATATTGAGGCTGTCAGGTTCCTCGCCCAGAGAGCAGGCATGGCTATGCCGGAGGACGCCGACGACGGCAGCGCGAAATACCGCCAGCGTCTTTATGAGATGAACCGCACCGCAGGCAGGTTCTTCCATCAGCAGCTGTTCTCTCCCGAGGGAAAGGCAGGCTGGGACTATATCACGGGCAGAGGGCTTACAGAGAGGACGATACGGCATTTTGGCATAGGCTTTGCCGCAGACGACTATCACAAGCTGCACTATTACATGAAAAGTCAGGGCTACTCCGATGACGAGCTGGAGCGCGGCGCGCTTCTCTCCCGAAACAACAACCGTGTGTACGACAAATTCCGCAATCGGGTGATGTTCCCGATATTCGATACAAGGGGCAATATCATCGCATTCGGCGGACGCGCGCTTTCAGCGGACGCGCCTGCGAAGTACCTCAACAGCGATGAGACCTATGTTTTTCAGAAGCGTGAAACGCTTTTCGCACTCAATTATGCCAAAAACTCAAAGGCGGATTATTTTATCCTCTGCGAGGGATATATGGACGTCATCTCAATGCATCAGGCAGGCTTCACCAGCGCTGTGGCAACGCTCGGCACCGCGATAACCCCGACACAGGCGCGGCTTATCGGGCGCATGGGCAAAAAAGAGGTAATTCTTTCCTATGATTCGGACGGACCGGGACAAAAGGCTGCCTCACGCGGAATAAACCTGCTTGCCGAGGCAGGAGTCAAGGCAAGGGTGCTTAAAATGCAGGGCGCAAAGGACCCGGATGAGTTTATCAGCAAGTACGGCAAGGAAGCGTTCGCTCATCTTATAGACAGCTCGGGCGGAGCGATAGACTATGAGCTTTCCAAGCTGTCCGGCGGACTTGACCTGCAAAAGGACGAGGACCGCTCTACCTATCTGAAGAGGGCGGTGGGATTTCTTGCGCAGATAAGCAATCCGCTTGACCGCGATGTGTATATCTCCCGTGTTGCGCAGACGGGCGGAGTATCCAAGGATACCGTGCGTTTTGCCGTAAACGGCGAAATTGACCGTCAGAAAAAGCGGAATCAGCGCGATGAATTCAGAAAGCTTGTCGCACCCCGAAACAACGATAAGGTCAATCCCCAGTCGGCAAAGCTTCCGAGAGAGGAAAAGGCAGAGCGCGGCATAATATGCTTTTTGTACCATAATGCGGACAAGCTTGCATATATCGAAAATGCGCTTAAGGGCGGCTTTGTTACCGATTTCAACAAGCGCGTATTCGATTTTATAAAGGACAGAATCTGCCGCGGAAACGACCTTGAAATGACAGCCTTCAACGAGGTATTTGACGGCGCGGAAATGGGCAGAATAACAGGTATACTGAATGATTTTGCCGCATTTAAGCATGATACAGCGGCTCTTGACGACTATATAAAGATATTGAATGATTATGCCGAGAGCCTGAATAATACAAATGCCGGCAGTATGTCGGATGACGAGCTGCTTGCATACGCACAAAAGCTAAAGGAGAAAAAAAGCAAATGACAGAGAACAACACAAGCTCGGCCGCTTTGCGCGACCTTCTTGCCCAGGGAAAGAAAACGGGCAGCCTTACCACAAAGGAGATAACCGATGTTCTTGAGGAGCTGAACTTCGACGCCGATCAGATAAACGGCCTTTATGAGGAGCTTGATAACCTTAATATAAAGATAGTGGATGACTACACCGCAGACCTTGATATCGACAATATCCTGGAGCTTGCGGAAAGCGAGGATTATGACGACAGCTATGATACCGACGGTATGCTGGCGGACGACTCGGTAAAGCTCTACCTTAAGGAGATCGGCCGTATTCCTCTGCTTACCACCGAGGAGGAGATAAAGCTTGCAGAGCGTATGGCAACAGGCGATCCTGCCGCCAAAAAGCGCCTTAGCGAGGCTAACCTGCGACTTGTGGTAAGTATCGCAAAGAAGTATGTCAGACGCGGTATGCAGTTCCTTGACCTTATTCAGGAGGGCAACCTCGGACTTATCAAGGCGGTGGATAAGTTTGACTACACCAAGGGCTTCAAGTTTTCGACATATGCCACATGGTGGATAAGGCAGTCTATCACCCGAGCTATCGCGGATCAGGCGAGAACTATCCGTATTCCGGTACATATGGTGGAGACCATCACAAAGGTTAAAAAGATGCAGAGCCAGCTTCTTCACGAAAACGGCTGCGAGCCGTCCGAGGATGAGATCGCAGAGCAGCTTGGCATGACCACGGACAAGGTTCGCGAGATAATCCGCATAGCGCAGGATCCGGTTTCGCTTGAAACCCCTATCGGCGAGGAGGAGGACAGCCATCTCGGCGACTTTATCCCCGACGACGATGCGGTTGCGCCTGCCGACGAAGCCTGTAACAGCGTTCTTCGCCAGATGCTGGGCGAGGTTCTTGATACGCTAACGGAAAGAGAGAAGCGCGTTATCATCCTGCGTTTTGGTCTTATTGACGGCCGCCAGCGTACACTTGAAGAGGTGGGACAGGAGTTTCAGGTTACGCGCGAGCGTATCCGCCAGATAGAAACAAAGGCGCTTCGTAAGCTTCGCCATCCCACAAGAAGCAGAAAGCTCAAGGACTTTCTTGAATAAGCTGCTCCGCTTTTCACGCGTTTTTCCCTAAGCACATATCACCAAACATCCTATCACACAGAAAAGGGTCACCGAAAGGAAGATAATATGGCTAATAATTCAAGATCTGTACTTGCAGAGCTGATTGAACACGGCAAACAAAAGGGTAAGCTTACAACCAAGGAGATAACCGACGCGCTTGAAGAACTTGATTTTGACGTAGAGCAGATAAATAAGCTTTACGACGATTTTGAAAGCAACAATATTGAGATCGTTGACGACTATAACATTGATACCGACCTTACGGACGCACTTGATTTCGCGGAGGACGACTCCGACTACTCCACTGACGGAGTATCGGTGGACGACCCCGTCAAGATACATCTCAAGGAGATCGGACGTATCCCTCTGCTGTCTACCGAGGAGGAGATACAGCTTGCCGAGAAAATCACATCCGGAGATGAAGCGGCGCGCGACAGGCTTATCGAGGCTAACCTCAGGCTTGTTGTCAGCATAGCAAAGCACTATGTCGGCAGGGGAATGCCGTTTCTCGATCTCATCCAGGAGGGCTATATCGGACTGATAAAAGCAGTTGAGAAGTTTGACCACACCAAGGGCTACAAGTTCTCTACCTATGCCACATGGTGGATAAGGCAATCCATTTCCAGAGCGATTGCCGATCAGGCAAGGACCATCCGCATACCCGTTCACATGGTGGAAACCATCACAAAGGTCAAAAAAGCGCAGAATATGCTGCTGCATAAAAACGGCCATGAGCCGACTATCGAAGAGGTCGCAAGGGAGCTCAATATGCCTGCTGAAAGGGTGCGCGAGATAGTGCGTATCGCACAGGATCCGGTTTCGCTTGAGGCTCCCGTCGGCGAGGAGGAGGACAGCTATCTCGGCGACTTCATCCCCGACGAGGATGCTCCTGCGCCTATCGACAGCGCAATGCAGGCTGTTTTCAGGGACGAGCTTAACAAGGCGCTTGACACGCTGCCCGAGCGCGAGCGTGATGTTCTCAAGTTCCGCTATGGTATCGGCAGCGACCGCTCGCATACTCTTGAAGAGGTAGGAAGAGAGTTCAAGGTAACCAGAGAGCGCATCCGCCAGATCGAGGCAAAGGCTCTCAGAAAGCTTCGTCAGGCATCCAGAAGCAAGAACCTCAGGGTGTTCCTTGACTGACCGGTAAACTCTGTAATCGGCGAAATCTCCAAAGCATAAATTGAGGTTTTATTGATATTTACTAAAAATCATAAAACTATGTTGACTGAAATTTCTTTATGATATATAATATCTAAAGAACATAATTAAAAGCTGTGTTTATAGCTTACATGATTTGTTTAGGAAAGGGTTTTTATTATGGCAGATTCAAAATTGGTCAATGAGCACAGAGCCTGGCTGAAAGACGCCGAAAAGGGCAAGACCCGTGCTTGTATCCTTGCTATCGCGCTGTTTGTTTTCTATTCGGCATGCGCTATCGTTAACTTCAATATCGAGGCTATCGAGATGACCGGCTTTATGGTATTCGTGGTAATGCTGCTGGCGCTTATCGGTTCGCTTGTGATGTTCAACGGCTACAACGGCGGTAAAATCTGGGTGCTTTTGTGCGAGATAGTGCTGGTGCTCTCTACGTTCTTTTCTGTATATAACAACGAGGATCTTTCCACTGCTCAGCAGGTTCTCATCTGCGTTGTGGAGTTTGTTCCTCCGCTTATCGGACTTGGCTATGCTTACATCAACTTCTATATGCGCCGTTACTTTGGCTTTATGGTGCAGTACAGAGCAAAGAAGATATACCTTTGATTCGTACATAACAGGCAGTTGCTATCCTGCCTTATATCGTCAAAGAATTCCGCACGGGCATTTTGACGATTTATCCGCACTGCTGCGCCCGTTGTCGGAAATCCGACGTTTCGCAGGGTTAGGCGGATAAGGTTGTTTTTCCTGTAATCTTTTTTCGGGATAATCGACTGTAATAAACATATGGGTTTCAATAAGCCGAGGCAGGAGCAATCCTGCCTTTTTGTTTTCGTAGCTTGAAAGCAGGGGCACGGTTTCTTTGCGCTTGTCCGCTTGGCTTGGAAGCAGAATATGTATTTTTAAAAAAATTCATAAAATAATCACAAAAATCATTTGCATTTTGAAGTAAAGTGTGATATAATCTAGATTGTATGTTATTAGCATATTGTACCGATGATGATTCTTCGTTCTGTATATTGTGCAGAAGCGGCACAGGGCATGGCTTGTCCTGCGGAAGAATAGTGTTATATATGTAATAATAAAGGAGCATAGAATTATGTATCGCCCTGACGAAATCGAAAATATACTCCTGTCCGAAGAGCAGATCAAAGCGAAAGTGCTTGAGCTGGGAGGCATTCTGACCGAGGAGTACAGGCAGAAAAATCCTTTGTTCATCTGCGTGCTTAAAGGCTCTGTTGTGTTCTTTTCCGACCTTATCCGCGCAATGGGGTGTCCGCTTGAGATATGCTTCCTGAAGGCGTCGAGCTATGGAAGCGGCACAGTTTCCGAAGGCAGCGTAAATCTGGAAGTCGGTGCGGACATAAAGTTCGAGGGCAGGCATCTTGTGATAGTGGAGGATATCCTTGATACGGCAAGAACGCTGTATGCGCTCAGAAACGAGCTGATAAAGCGAAATCCTGCCTCGCTTAAGATAGTCACTTTGCTTGACAAGCCCTCGCGCAGAGTAGTAAAGGGCTTTGAGGCAGATTATACGGGCTTTGCAATTGAGGATCATTTCGTTGTCGGCTACGGACTGGATTATGCTGAGCGTTTCAGAAATCTTCCCTATGTCGGCACACTCAAGGCTGAGGTCTATTCATCAAATACATAATTGCGACAACTCAGGTAATACTGAAGTTATTGGTCTGAAAGGCGGTTTCAATGAAATCAAACAAAACTAAAGGCATATTTATCTATTTACTGGTGATTTTCCTGCTTATCATCGGACTTGTTTCGGTGCTTAATATGGCAGGCAGATCCGGTCAGAAAACACCTATGTACTCTGAGGTGATCGCAGAGTTCGATAACCTTAACGTATCGGAGTTCAAGCTCGATCTCGGCAGCGGCGAGCTTATATACAAGCTTAAGAACGAAACGGAGTACCGTACCTATGTCGTACCTAATGTAAGCATATTCTACAGCGACATAAACTCCGGCTTCAATGCCGAGGGAAAGGTAGTTCCGTACCGTACACGATATAACGAGGCGAACGAGGTTGCCCTTGTCGAGGACTACGAGGCGCCTGCGGACAACACATTCCTTACTGCGGTGCTTCCTTATCTGCTGCTTGTGGGAATAATGATTGTTTTCACGGTGATAATCATGCGTTCGGCTTCGGGCGGCGGAAAGATGTCCAACTTCTCTAAGGCGAACATCCGTCAGCAGACCGGCAAAAAGGTTACGTTTGACGACGTTGCAGGCGCAGACGAAGAGAAGCAGGAGCTTGAGGAGATCGTTGACTTCCTTAAGCATCCCGCTAAGTACAGCGAGATAGGCGCAAGAGTGCCCAAGGGCGTTCTGCTTGTAGGCCCTCCCGGTACCGGTAAAACGCTGCTTGCGAAAGCGGTTGCAGGCGAGGCAGGCGCACCGTTCTTCTCCATCTCGGGCTCCGACTTTGTTGAGATGTTTGTCGGCGTCGGCGCTTCCAGAGTGCGCGATTTGTTCGATCAGGCTAAGAAGCATACGCCCTCTATAATCTTCATTGATGAGATCGACGCTGTCGGCCGTCAGAGAGGCGCAGGTCTTGGCGGCGGTCATGACGAGCGCGAGCAGACCCTTAACCAGCTTCTTGTTGAGATGGACGGATTTACCGAGAACGAAAACATAATCGTTATGGCGGCGACCAACCGCCGTGATATCCTTGATCCGGCACTTCTGCGCCCCGGCAGATTTGACAGACAGATCGTTGTAAACTATCCCGACATAAAGGGCAGGGAGGAAATACTCAAGGTTCACACCAGAAACAAGAACATCGGACCGGATGTTGACCTTAAGACCATTGCGGCTACTACCGCAGGCTTTACGGGTGCGGATCTTGAAAACCTTGTAAACGAGGCGGCGCTTCTTGCGGCGCGCCAGAACCGCAGGGCTATCACCAAAATGGATATCGAGGAGGCTACCGTTAAGGTGGTCGCAGGTCCCGAGAAGAAGTCCAAGGTGGTAAGCGACGAGGAGAAGCGGCTTACCGCATACCACGAGGCAGGCCACGCTATCACCACATATTTCTGCCCGACGCAGGATAAGGTTCATCAGGTATCTATCATCCCCAGAGGCTCGGCTGGCGGCTTTACCATGCATCTTCCCGAAAAGGACAAGAGCTTTGTAAGCAAGACGTATATGGAGGAAAACATAGTTGTGCTTCTCGGCGGACGTGTTGCGGAAAAGCTTATCCTTGACGATATTTCAACGGGCGCTTCAAACGATATCGAGAGAGCAACGGGCGTTGCAAGAAGCATGGTTACGCGCTACGGCTTCTCCGAAAAGCTGGGTCCCATCCTCTACGGACATGAGGATCAGGAGGTGTTCCTCGGCAGAGATTATTCTCAGGGAAGAAACTACTCCGAGAATGTGGCGGCTGAGATCGACGCCGAGATACGCGAGCTTATCGAGACAGGCTACGAAAAGGCTAAGGACATCCTTACCGTTCACGGAGATCTGCTGGAGCGCTGCGCTCAGTACCTGCTTCGTCACGAGAAGATAAACGGTCCGGAATTCTACAAGCTTATGGCTGACGAGATCGACCTTGACGGCAATCCTAAGGGCATTGTCGAGGAAAAGAGCGTTTTCTCCGATAAGGGCGATGAAGATAACAGCGCCGACTCCGATGAAGCTAAGCAGGATGACGGCTCGGAAAATAACGACTAACTAACATTGAGGGATCCGCCAAGCCGCTTTGCGTCACGGCGGATCTTTTTGATAAATACGCATAAGTGCGGAGGTAACTTATTTTGTCACTTGAGTTTATTGACGAAGCTCCTTCTCTTGAAGAGTACAAGGAAATGCGCAGACTGGTGAAATTTATGGAGTTGTCCGACAGGATAGCTTCAAACGTCCTCAACAACGCATTCCATATAACCTGCGTGAGGGACAACGGAAAATGCATCGGGATGATCCGCGTGCTGTCCGACGGAGGGTATGCAAACTTCATCACGGACGTTATCGTTATTCCCGAATACCAGCACCGCGGAATAGGCACAATGCTTATGAACAGGACAATGGAATATATGCGCTCGACCTTGCAGGACGGGGAAAAGATCGCGCTGTATCTTATGTCGGCTACCGGCAGAGAGCCGTTCTATCGCAGATTTGGTTTCCGCGACCGCCCCAACGAGCTGCTTGGCGCAGGCATGAGCCAGTGGCTGGTGAAATAGCGCAGGTACGGCGGCGCATAGCGGAATTCCGACAGTTATCCTGCGGCGCAGCCCGAGGTACAAAAATGAAAGCCGCAGCCTTAAAACTTGCGAAAATTGTTGACAAAAACGGCGCGGTGTGCTATTATATTATAGGCAACACCGCACAATTAACGGAAACGCCTTTGCCGTCCGCTTGCTTGCAGATTTTCCGTCATCTTGCACAAATTCTCCTTGACCGCATTATCTGCTTCGCAGAAAACGCTGCGGCAGCCCGCCTGCGTCAATTTTATACAATCTGACGACGACACGATGTCGGAAGGCGTTCGCCAAAAGCGCAGCAAGGACGCTGCGCAACAGAAGCGAACGCACTATAAATCTGCCGACGCAATCGAACGACAATAATTATGCGGTATTGCCTAAAGTGTGATGCAGTGCTTCTGTCGCTTTCGCCGATGAAAGTTGGACAGGCGGCGGTATTGTATCGGACGCCTTGCCCATGTGCGCGGTTCTTTTGGACAAACAGCGGCATTCGGGCAGATACGGAGATGAAATGTATAAAAAAGCAATAATCATTACGGGTCATTACGGCTCGGGTAAAACTAATATAGCAGTCAATCTTGCGGTGGAGCTTGCAAAGTCCGGCGAGAAGGTATGTATCATCGACCTTGATATTGTAAACCCATATTTCCGCACGGCGGATTTCGGCGATGTGTTTGAAAAGCAGGGTATCTATATGGTCGCTCCGCAGTACGCCAACACAAATCTGGATATCCCGTCCCTCAGCTTTGATATGGCGGCTCTGCTGTACGGATACGACAGAGTTATCGTGGATGTCGGAGGGGATGACGCAGGAGCGATTGCACTGGGTCAGTACTCGACGATACTGAAGAACTTCGGATATGACATGATGTATGTCGTAAACCGCTTCCGCTATCTCACGGGAACGCCGGAGGAGGCGCTGGAGCTGCTGCGCGATATTGAGCTTGCAGCCTCGCTTAAGGCTACGGGCATCGTCAACAACTCCAATCTCGGCTCGGAGACAACGGCAGAGGACGTTACAAATTCGATACCGTATGCACAGGCTGCTGCCGAGGCGGCAGGTATTCCGCTGCTGTTTACCGCTGCAAAGAGAGAGCTGTGCGTACCCGGCACCAAGGCGGTCGATATGTATGTAAGACCGTACTGGCTTGAAGATTAGTATAAAAGAGGTACCGGACAACGCAACATGAGTTATCGGAACTCTTGTTGCGCGGTCGGTATTCCCAATAAATAGAAAAGGAGCAGAACAATGGCAAAGATGAAAGTAGAATTCGATGTCTGCAAGGGCTGCGGTCTGTGTGTAACCGCTTGTCCCAAGAAGATCGTCGCAATTCAGCAGGAGAAGCTTAACAAGAAGGGCTACCATACCGCCGTCTGCACTGACGACGACGCCTGCGTAGGCTGCGCTCTGTGCGCAATGATGTGCCCTGACTGTGCAATATCCATCAGCGGAGGTGACAACTAATGGAAAGAAAACTTATGAAAGGCAACGAGGCTCTCGCAGAGGCTGCTATCAGAGCAGGCTGCAAGTGCTTCTTCGGCTATCCTATTACTCCCCAGACAGAGATATCTGCATATCTGTCCAAGCGTATGCCCAAGGTTGGCGGCGTGTTCCTGCAGGCAGAGTCTGAGGTCGCTGCCATCAACATGGTTTACGGCTGCGCAAGCTCGGGTATCCGCTGCATGACATCCTCCTCCTCTCCGGGAGTATCGCTTAAGAGCGAGGGCGTTTCCTACATCGCAGGTGCGGATCTGCCCTGCGTTATCATCAACGTTATGAGAGGCGGTCCCGGTCTCGGCGGCATTCAGCCTTCTCAGGCTGACTACTGGCAGGCAACAAAGGCTCTGGGTCACGGCGACTTCCAGCTTCTTGTATTCGCTCCCAGCAGCGTGCAGGAAATGGCTGACACTGTTACAAAGGCGTTTGACCTTGCCGATACATACAGAATGCCTGCGCTGATTCTGGCAGACGGTCTGCTTGGTCAGATGATGGAGCCTGTTGCGTTCGACGACGCAGAGATAAAGTTCGCAGACGCTTCCAACAAGCCGTGGGCTTCCTGCGGACACGAGGGCAAGAGACCTCACAACATCGCAAACTCCCTTTACCTCAAGCCCGACGAGCTTGAAGCGCGTATCGTAGAGCGTTTCAAGAGATACGATGTCATCAAGGAAAAGCATACCGAGGCAGAGTGCTATAAGACAGAGGACGCAGAGCTTGTTATCACAGCCTACGGCTCTGTTGCAAGAATTGCAAAGGCTGCTGTTGACGCTGCAAGAGCGCAGGGTCTCAAGGTTGGTCTTTTCCGTCCCATTACACTGTGGCCGTTCCCCGAAAAGGAGCTTAATGCCGCTTGTGCAAACGCGAAGAACGTGCTTTGCGTAGAGATGTCTATGGGACAGATGATCGAGGATGTTAAGCTTGCGCTTCAGTGCAAGAAGAATGTAGAGTTCTTCGGCAGAACAGGCGGTATCGTACCCAAGCCTGCTGAAATTCTGCGCGAGATCACTGCAATTATGGAAAGGAGCTGAGGAAATGCCTGAATTCAACAAGCCTAAAGCGCTTACAGACGCGCCTCTGCATTACTGCCCCGGCTGTACACACGGTATCGTTCACCGTCTTGTTGCCGAGGTTATAGACGAAATGGATATCCAGGGACAGACCATCGGTGTTGCTCCCGTTGGATGCTCGGTAATGGCTTATGATTACTTTGCCTGCGACATGATCGAGGCGGCTCACGGCCGTGCTCCCGCTGTTGCGACAGGCGTTAAGAGAGCCAATCCCGACAGATTTGTATTTACATATCAGGGCGACGGCGACCTTGCTGCTATCGGTACTGCCGAGATAGTTCACGCAGCTACAAGGGGCGAGAACATCACCGTCATCTTTATCAACAACACTACCTATGGCATGACCGGCGGTCAGATGGCGCCGACAACACTTCCCGGTCAGGTTACGCAGACCACTCCTTACGGCAGAAACACCAACACGGAGGGCTTCCCCATCCGCGTATGCGAGATGCTTTCTACGCTCAGCGGCGTGGCTCTTGCCGAGCGTGTAACTGTCGTTGACCCTGCAAACATCCGCAAGGCAAAGGCAGCCATCCGCAAGGGCTTTGAGTTCCAGAAGAACAAGCAGGGCTTCTCTATCATTGAGGTGCTTTCCACTTGTCCGACAAACTGGGGCAAATCTCCTGTTGACGCTATCGCATGGCTTAAGGAGAACATGATCCCCTACTATCCTCTCGGTGTATATAAGGAGGGCGCAATCAGATGATGACAGAAACTATCCTCGCAGGCTTCGGCGGTCAGGGTATCCTGTTTGCCGGCAAGATGCTTGCTTACTTCGGACTTATGGACGGCAAGGAGGTTTCGTGGCTTCCCTCCTACGGTCCCGAGATGCGCGGCGGCACGGCTAACTGCTCCGTATGTATCAGCGACGAGGCTGTCGGCTCTCCTCTGGTTACCGAGCCGGATGTGCTTATTGTTATGAACGGCCCCAGCTACGACAAGTTTATCAACGATGTAAAGCCGGGCGGAATTGCGATCATCGACAGCACGCTTATCGAGCAGAAGTGCGAGCGCACCGACATCAAGTGCTTCTATGTTCCCTCTACCGCTATGGCGGACGAGAACGGACTTAAGGGCATGGCGAACATCATCCTTGTGGGCAAGCTTGTAAAGGAAACGGGCATTGCCTCCGACGAGGTAATCAGAAAGGCGCTGGAGAAGATCATTCCTCCGGCAAAGGCTCACCTTATCGACAATAACCTCAAAGCAATCGAACTGGGCATGAATATCTGAGATAAATAACATTGATGCGCCGGCTTAATGTCGGCGCATAGGTTTTGGGGAAATATAATGAAGATCATCCGAATTGCCGTTCAGTCGGCGATAATCATACCTGCCGCCATAATGCTGCTGTGGTCATGCTGTACCAAGGTCACGACAGGGACGCTGATAGGCGTACTGTTATTCGGCGGTATCATAGCGGCGGCGGTTCTGTACAGGCAGATATGGGGAATAATCCGCAGGCTTTGGAAAAGGGCTGTCGGAAAAGCTGTCGTTATTTGTGCTGCGGCGGTGCTGACATCCGCGCTGGCGCTTGTGGGCTTCTTTAACGTGCAGATGTTTTTTCACGTCAGCCGTCCCGTTGAAAATATGCAGTGCATTATCGTGCTCGGCTGCCGTGTCAGAGGCGAAACGCCAAGCTCTATGCTTTGGGTAAGGACAAGGGCGGCATATGAAGCGTTGTGCGAACATCCCGAGGCGGTATGCATAGTATCCGGCGGTCAGGGCGAGGGCGAGGACATTTCCGAGGCGGAGGCGATGCGCCGTCTGCTGAGAGAGTGGGGAATTGCCGAGGAGCGCATCATAATGGAGGACAAGTCCACCTCGACAAAGGAAAATCTCGATAATTCCGCCGCGATATTGCAGGAGCTCGGAATTACCGAGGGCATTGCGATAGCCACCAGCGAGTATCATCAGTACCGCGCTTCGATTTACGCGAAGCGCAGCGGTCTTGGAGAAGTGGGAAGCTACTCGGCAGGCACACGGCGGTATATGCTGCTTAACTGCTGGCTGAGGGAGTGGGCGGCGCTGGCGGCGGAGCTTATTCTGGGCTACTGAGCGGCAAGGCTGTACCGCGGAAGTATCATCGTGCGATTGCAGCGGCGGCAGTAAAGTCGGATGTTCTGTTTAAGCGCAGGCTGCTGCCTTTCGGTAAGAATAGACAGGCAAGCGTTCGGCAAAGGCAGCCGGTACTCGTGTGGTGCAGGCTTTGGCAAAGAAAAGGAGATATAGAAATGATAATTGACGCACATGCACATATTTTCCCCGACAAAATAGCTGAAAAGGCAGCTATCGGAATCGGAGATTTTTATGACCTTAAGATGGGAAACGACGGCACGCTTGCAACGCTGCTGAAAATATGTGACGAATCGGGTATCGACCGCTGTATAGTGCAGTCTGTTGCTACTGTTCCGCATCAGGTGGAGAGCATCAACAGCTTTATTGCGCAGTGTGTACAGCAGTATCCCGACAGACTTATCGGCTTCGGCGCACTCCATCCCGACTATGAGAATATCGAGGACGAGATAAAGCGCATTATTTCACTCGGGCTTAAGGGAATCAAGCTTCACCCCGATTTCCAGAAGTTCCGTATCGACGACGAAAAGGTGTTCCCGATTTACGAGGCGGCTTGCCGCGAGGGGCTTCCCGTGCTGTTCCATGTCGGAGATTACCGCTATGACTACTCCGGTCCGAAAAGGCTTTACAATGCCGCTAAGCTGTTCCCAGAGATGAAGATAATCGGCGCCCATTTCGCAGGTTGGTCGCAGTGGGATGAGGCGGAGGAGCTGTTCACCGACCACAGGATATATGTCGATCTGTCCAGCTCGCTGTATGATATGAGCCCCGAGCGTGCCGCGGAGCTTATCCACATTTTCGGCGCGGACAGGGTGATGTTCGGCACGGATTATCCGATGTGGTCGGCAAAGGAAGAGCTGGAGCGCTTTGCGGCGGTTCCCCTGACAGATGAGGAGCGCGAGCTTATCCTGTATAAGAATGCGCTGCGGCTTCTCGGAGAGGAATAATACTCCGCATAAAAAACAAAGTCACTTCTGACGCGATGTCAAAAGTGACTTTTTGTTATTTTCCAAGCAATTGTGTTAAGATGGACATATGCATGATCTTACCTGTCGCACATATCCTTATATTCGCGCTCTGGGATCACCGAGACATACTGGGGACGGATGATCTTTCCGGCGTTTTGTATTTCCTCAATGCGGTGTGCGCTCCAGCCGGTTATTCTTGCAACCGCGAATATCGGCGTGAACAGCTCGCAGGGCAGACCCAGCATTCTGTATATAAGACCTGAATAGAAATCGACATTCGGGCTTACTCCCTTATACATTTTGCGCCTGTCCGCAATGATCTCGGGCGCCATTTTTGCGACCCTTTCGTACAGCGAATACTCTTCCTCGAAGCCCTTTTCAATGGCGAGATCCTTTGCGCAGCTTTTAAGGATATCGCTTCTGGGGTCGGATTTGGAGTAGATAGCGTGACCCATTCCGTATATCAGACCTGCGCGGTCGAAAGCTTCCTTGTTAAGCAGCTTTACGAGATAGTCGCTGACTTCGCCGTCGTCCTTGGTGTTGATGCTTGCTTTCATATCCTCGAACATACGCACTACCTTGATGTTTGCGCCGCCGTGACGGGGACCCTTAAGCGAGCCGAGCGCCGCAGCCACGGAGGAGTATGTGTCGGTTCCCGAGGAGGTTACAACGTGGGTGGTAAAGGTGGAGTTGTTTCCGCCGCCGTGCTCTGCGTGAAGCACCAGAGCAAGGTCGAGTATCTTCGCCTCAAGCGGAGAGAACTCGCCGTTTTCTCTTAGCAGGCTGAGTATCGTTTCGGCGGTGGAGTGCTCGGGCTTGGGGTGGTGGATAAACAGGCTCTGACCGTTGTGGTAGTGCTGATAGGAATGATAGCTGTACACCGCGATAAGCGGAAACATAGCGATAAGCTGAAGACTCTGGCGCAGCACGTTTGCGACCGAGATGTCATCCGGCATTTCATCGTAGGAATAGAGCGCCAGCACGCTTCGGGAGAGAATGTTCATCATATCCTTGCCGGGCGCCTTAAGAATCATATCTCTTACAAAGGAGGGCGGCAGTGTGCGGTAATCCGCGAGGGTCTGTCTGAACTTTGCAAGCTGCTCGGCTGTGGGAAGCTCGGAGAACAGCAGCAGATATGTTATCTCCTCAAATCCGAAGCGGTTGTCCTTGCGGAAGCCTGCAACGATATCGCGGACGTTTATGCCGCGGTAGTAGAGCTGTCCTTCGCAGGTTATCTCGTTTCCGTCGGCGTCGTGATCCTTTGCCTTGATACGGGATATCTCGGTAAGTCCTGTGACAACGCCGTTTCCGTTCATGTCGCGAAGTCCGCGGAACACATTGTGCTTTGGATAAAGGTCGGGAGTTATGTGATTATTCTTGGTAGAAAGCTCTGCAAGCTCTTCAATATATGGTGTGATTTCTGAGTAGTTCATTCATTTCTCCTTTCGGGCAGTCGTTGGTATACATAGTATAATTATACACTATTTGTCCGGATAAATCAACAGCTTTATATGTTTCGCGGACTAAATCGGTGGATTTGTGCTTTTGCGCATACTTTTCATTGGCTTTTTCATCAAAATCAACAAAAGCTCGCTGTTGACAGGCGAAAATACGCCACACTTTTGGTAAATGTGACGAAAAGCGAGAATGCACAATTCTTCGCGTTTTGTCGCGTATGTTTTTGGTATTGCATTTTTATGAATAATATGGTATGATATATAAGTATATTTATGTCCGCATTGATGTAGTGGGAAATTCCGCCGGCTGCGGACAATATCTTATTGAAAAAATCATCGCCGCGAAAAGCGGCAGAAAGGAATAGATATGAACATAAAACCACAGAAAGGTATGCAGGAATATCTGCCGGAGGCTGCCGCACAGCGCGACCGCCTGCTTAACATCATACTGGACACATACACAAGGAGCGGCTTCACCCGTATATACACTCCTGCTGTTGAGAGCGCTGAAAACCTCGACAAGAGCGACGGCGGCGACAACCTTAACCTGATATTCCGCATTATGAAGCGCGGCGACAAGCTTGCCGCCGCTTTGGCGAAAACACCTGTTGATGAAAAGGAGCTGTGCGACCTCGGTCTGCGCTATGACCTGACTCTGCCGCTGTCCAGATATTATGCCAACAACCGCAACAGCCTGCCCAATCCGTTCAAGGTTATCCAGATTGACAAGGTGTATCGTGCGGAAAGACCCCAGCGCGGCAGGCTCCGCGAGTTCGTGCAGTGCGATATAGACATCCTCGGCTCGGACAGCAGCTGCTGCGAGATTGAGCTTATCTCGGTCACTGCAAAGGCACTGTCGAAAATAGGCATAGGCGAGTTTTCCGTGCGCGTGAACGACCGCCGCGTGCTGCGCAACTCTCTGCTGACAATGGGCTTCCCCGAGGAGGCGCTGGATACCGTTTCGGTAAGCTTTGACAAGCTGGACAAGATAGGTGCAAACGGCGTTGCCGCAGAGCTTCGCGAAAAGGGTATGCCGGAGAATGCGGTGGAGAGCCTTTCGGCGCTTCTTGCAAAGGGAAAGCTGACGCTTGACGATATGGCGCAGTACTGCTCGGAGGACGCTAAGGAAACTCTCTCGCAGCTTCGCAATATCATCGAGACTGCGGACAAGCTCTCCGAGGACTACACCGTTGAGTTCGACCCCTCTCTCGTAAGAGGTCAGGGCTACTACACCGGCACGGTGTTCGAGGTGGCAAGCAAGCAGTTCGGCGGCACGGTTGCCGGCGGCGGAAGATACGACAACCTTATCGGAAGATTTACAGGCGATACCGTCCCTGCGGTCGGCTTCTCCATCGGCTTTGAGAGGATTTTCTCCATCGTACAGGAGAACAACATCAGACTTGCAGGCGAGCGCAGAAAGACAGCCGTTCTCTATAAGGCGGAGGATGTGCTGGAGGCTATCGCAAAGCAGACGGAGCTTGAAGAGCAGGGCGACGTTACCCTTGTGCTTGTACCTAATCCCAAGAAGACAGACAAGGTTTACAGCAGAGTTAAGCAGCAGGGCTTTGACGAGATAATCAAAATCGGACTGTAAGCACGGGGTGCGAGGAAAAACAAAGATATGAAAAAGCAATTTCTTGAAATAGGTAAGATAGTTGCCACGCAGGGCATCCGCGGAGAGGTTCGCGTGCAGTACTACTGCGACAGCGCAGAGGTCATTTGCAGCTTTGATACGCTGTATCTCGACAAGGGAAAGCGCGAGGTCACGGTTCAGCGCGCCTATCCCCACAAGAACATCGTTGTCATGAAGCTTGACGGCATCGACCTTATCGAGCAGGCTCAGCCGCTTATCGGCAAGGTGCTGTATATGGACAGGGACGACGCAGAGCTTGAGGAGGGTCTGTACTTTATTCAGGACATAATCGGGCTGATGGTAAAGGATGCTGATACGGGCGTTGAGTACGGCAGAATAACGGACGTCTACCAGAACGGCGCAAGCGATGTGTACTCTATCAGAAAAGACGGCGGCGAGCTTATGTTCCCCTGCATAGACGAGGTGGTCATCAGCACGGATATCGACAAGGGCGAGATGCTGATAAGACCTCTTCCCGGGCTGTTTGACGATATGGTAAACGGCGATGAGGATTGATATCGCGACGCTTTTTCCCGATATGTGCGACGGCGTACTGCACGAGAGTATCATAGGGCGTGGTATCAAGAACGGATTTATCGAGATATATTCGCATGATATACGCAAATACTCACAGGACAAGCACCGCCGCGTTGACGATAAGCCCTACGGCGGCGGCACGGGAATGGTAATGCAGGCTCAGCCGGTATACGACTGCATCATGGATATAGTGCGGCAGCACAGCTGTAAGCCGCGTATCATCTATATGTCCCCACAGGGGCAAACGCTGACGCAGAGCAAGGTCGCAGAGCTGGCGGCTGAACAGGGACTTATCCTGCTGTGCGGTCACTATGAGGGTATCGACCAGCGTGTGCTGGACGAGCTTTCCTGCGAGGAGCTGTCGGTAGGCGACTATGTGCTGACGGGCGGAGAGCTTCCTGCGCTTATCGTGGCGGACGCCGTGGCAAGGCTTCAGCCGGGCGTGCTTCCGAATGAGGACGCATACAGCATAGAGAGCCACTACAACGGTCTGCTGGAGTATCCGCAGTACACCATGCCGCGCGAATGGATGGGCAGGCAGGTTCCTCGGGTGCTTACAACGGGCGACCACAGGGTGATTGCCGAATGGCAGCGCCGTGAAGCGCTTCGGGTAACAGCGGCAAAGCGTCCGGATATGCATCGGGCTTACCTCGACCGCGCCGTAGAGGAATTCTGGCAGAAGTTCCTTAGCGCAAAGGGGCTGCCGCAGGACACGGAGTATGCAGAGGTGTTCCGCTTTGAAATGTCGGAATGCCGGGCGAACGAGCTGCTTCGGCTGGTAATGCGCGGAAAGAAGCGCGCGACCTCAAGCAGCCTTGCCGCATATGATACAGAGGGCGACAAGCTTCCGGTCAGGGGGCAGTACAGCATAGTCACCGACCGGGACGGAGTGCCGAGGTGCGTTATCAGGACAACGGCAGTGAGGGTGCTGCCGTTTCGGGAGGTCACCTTTGAGCTTGCTTCAAAGGAGGGCGAGGACGCCTCTCTGGAGGATTGGCAGAGAAGCCATGAGGAGTTCTTTTCCGAGGAGGGAAAGGAACTCGGCTATGAATTTACATGGGATATGCCGGTGATATTTCAGGAATTCCGGCTGGAATACAAGGGAAGCAAGGTAGAACAGTGATGACAAAGAACGCATTTATTGCAATCACCGGCAGGGCGAATGCCGGAAAATCCTCTCTCACTAACCTATTGGTGGGCGAAAAGGTATCAATAGTCAGCGAAAAGCCGCAGACCACGCGAAACCGCATCAACGGCGTGCTTACCGAGGGTGATATTCAGTATGTTTTTATTGATACTCCGGGTATGCACAAGGCTAAGACAAAGCTGTCCGAGCATATGGTGAAATCCATCCGCACAAGCGTAGACGACGTGGACTGCGCTATTCTGATGGCGGATGTTACAAAGAAAATATCAGCGATAGAGCAGGATCTTATCCGCAGCTTTGCAAGCCACGGAACGGAGGTCATCCTGCTTCTCAACAAGATAGACCTGCTTAAGTCAAAAAGCGATGCTCTGGGCATAATTCAGCAGTACAGCGAGCTGTATGATTTTGCAGAAATTATCCCGATAAGCGTAAAGAACCGCATAAACACCGACAAGATAATGCCTGTTCTTGAAAAGTACGCAGTGGAGGGAGAGCATTTCTTCCCTGATGACATCGCTACCGACCGCACAGAGCGTTTTATGTGCGCCGAGATCATCCGCGAAAAGGTTCTGTGGACAATGCACGAGGAAATTCCGCACGGTGTTGCGGTGGACATAGAGAGCTTCAAAAGCCGTGAAAAGAACGGCGCGGAGCTTATCGATATCGGTGCTGTCATCATCTGCGAAAAGGACAGCCACAAGGGAATGATCATCGGCAAGGGCGGCGAAAAGCTGAAGCAGATTGGCTCTATGGCGCGCAGGGATATCGAGGAGCTGCTTTGCGCAAAGGTCAATCTTCAGTGCTTTGTCAAGGTCAAGGAGGACTGGCGCAACCGCGAGAGATTTATCACGGATATGGGTCTTGCGGACGAGTAACCTGACTTCGGAGGGTTTGGCGCGCGGATTTGTTTCGGGGGTGGCTTATGCTGTATACTTATGACGGAATAGTAGTCGGCCGCCGCGAGATAGGCGACAACAGCTGCTTTATAGATATCCTCACCGAGGAGCAGGGAATTATAGAGGCGACCGCTCACGGGGCGAAAAAGCTGAACAGTCCGCTGCTAAGCTCGGCGGCGCTGTTTTCCTACTCGAAATTCTGCCTTAACAAAACAAAGCTGCGCTATACCGTTAACAGCGCGAAGCCGATTTTCAGCTTTCACGAGATAGGCGCGGATATCGAAAAGCTGGCGCTCGCCTCGTATTTCGCGCAGGCGGTGAGGTTCTGTACTCCGCAGGAGCAGACGCAGGACAGTATCGTGCGGTTTTTCGCTATCGCGCTGTATGAAGCGAAGAACGCGCAGCGGCTTGATACGGTGCGCTCGGCGTTCGAGCTGAGGTATTCCTCTATGCTTGGATATCAGCCCGACCTGCGCGCCTGCCTTAACTGCGGCTGCTACGAGCATAAGGAGATGTTCTTCCTGCCCGACAGGGGCGAGATAGTGTGCGGAGACTGCTTTGACAGGCAGTACGGCGGCAGGTATTTCACGCTGCCGCCCGATACTCTCAGCGCGATGAGGAATATCCTGTACGCGCCGCTTGACAGGGCGTTCCGCTTTACGATATCGGGCGACAGCGCGGCGGCGCTTTCACGAGTGACGGAGCAGTATTTTCTCTCACGCACCGAGCGCTCGTTTCCTGCGCTGGAGTACTATAAGGCTAGTCTGAAATAAAGGAGCAGAACAATGGGACTTAATGAAACACCCTCTGCAAACCGTCTGCATATCGGCTTTTTCGGCAGACGAAACGCAGGAAAATCCAGCCTTGTAAACGCTGTAACGGGACAGCAGCTTGCGCTTGTTTCGGAGGTCGCGGGCACCACTGCCGACCCTGTATTCAAGGCGATGGAGCTGCTGCCGCTTGGACCCGTTATGATAATCGACACCGCAGGCTACGACGACGAGGGCGAGCTTGGAATGCTGCGCGTACAAAAGACGCGGCAGGTGCTTAATAAGGTTGACGCGGCGGTGCTGGTGGTCTCTGCCGAAACGGGCTTTTCGGACTGCGACAGGGAGTTTGAGCAGCTTCTGATAAAAAAGCATATACCTTATATAGTAGCTTTCAGCAAATGCGAGCTTGTAAAGCAGCTTCGGCTTCCCGAGAATGCCGCGGCGGTAAGCAGCGCCACGGGCTATGGCATATACGAGCTTAAGGAGCGCATCGGCGCGCTGCTCAAATGCGAATGTGACAACGCGCGGATTGTCGGCGACCTGCTTTCCGAGGGCGACAGAGCGGTGCTTGTTGTGCCTATTGACGGCTCTGCGCCGAAGGGCAGGCTGATACTGCCTCAGCAGCAGACTATCCGCGATATTCTGGAGTCGGGCGCGCTTGCCTGCGTGTGCCGCGATACCGAGCTGGAGGCTATGCTGGCTTCGGTGAAAGCGCCGAGAATGGTCATCACGGACAGTCAGGCGTTCGGCAGGGTATCGGCAATGGTGTCCGAGGAGATACCGCTGACCTCGTTCTCCATACTGATGGCGAGATACAAGGGCTTTCTTGACGAGGCTGTGCGCGGAGCGGCGGCAATAGATAGGCTGAAAGACGGCGACAGGGTGCTTATCTGCGAGGGCTGCACCCATCATCGGCAGTGCGAGGATATCGGCACGGTGAAGCTGCCCCGATGGCTCAAAGAATACACCGGCTGCGAGCTAAGGCTTGAAACGGCAAGCGGAACCGAGTTCCCCGAGCAGCTTTCCCGGTATGCTCTGATAATCCACTGCGGCGGCTGTATGCTCACATCGCGCGAGGTCACCTATCGCATGAAGTGCGCGGCGGACGCAGGCGTGCCTATCACAAACTACGGCATTGCAATTGCGATGATGAAAGGAATTCTGCGGCGCAGCGTCGAACTGTTTCCGGATACCGCAAGGCTTCTGGATTGGTGAGTACCGAGCAGCTGCGCGGTAATAATCAGCGGATTGTCATAATTCTGACAATTATTTAATTGGTCAAATGCAAAAGTAAATGCAAAAAACCGGTATAAAGCCGCATAAAAAAC
>JBJESD010000157.1:0-23746 GCA_051882595.1 Oscillospiraceae bacterium
TTTGCTTTCTTCATACTTCTATTATACCATATTATGCGCGTTTTGTCCACACCTCCGCAAAAAGACGGTTTATACGTTCGGCGCAGCGAAATATCCGCCGCTGATATTATCAGACGGCGGACAGCGCTTTATTCTGTTTTCGTTTCTCTGCAAGACATCGGCAGGCGGACCGCTTTATTTCAGGTCGTCGTCCTTAACGCTGCCCTCGTCGATGCGGCGCTTGAACTTGTTTCCAAAGCTTCTTCCGCCCTTGCGGATGTTGGCAGGCAGGCTTCGGAAGGTCTGTATCATATTCGTGATGGAATTCATCGCAAGGAAGAAATCCTCCGCGATAACGTGCTCGCTGCGATAGGTATGACCGGATTTCACGTTTTCAGCTACGATATGATATCTGTCGTATGCGCGCATTACCGCTGTTTCCCACGAGATGTACACCTCTTCCATAGCGTGCTGACCTATCTGACGCACCTCGTCAAGGTGGGACGCCGCAAACTCCAGCTCTGCCGCGATAGCCTGCGGCTCGTCCTTTGTAAGCACTCCGGTTCTTCCGTGAGTGATGCCCTCTGCCGCGCAGCTTCCCTCGATAAGCAGAGAGGCAACTCCGCACGCGGCAGCCTCGCGCACAACGATTCCGTTTGTATCATACAGCGAGGGGAACACAAACAGGTCGCCTGCGGTATAGTATACCCGAAGGTCCTCTCGGTCGAACACCGCGCCGGTGAAAATCACCTTGTCGCGTATTCCGATGGAATCGACGTACTCCTCCATCTCCGCGCGGTCCATGCCGTCGCCCACCACCATCATGCGGTAGTCGATACCCTTTTCGGAGAGTATCTTAAGCGCGTCAAACGTCAGGCGCAGACCCTTGTACCACAGCAGTCGTCCCACAAACATAAACACGGGGATGTCCTCGGTAAAGCCGTACATATTGCGAAGCTGCTCCACCTCGTCGCGCGCCGCTCTGCCGCAGGGGAAATCAACGCCGTTTTCCATGACGATATACTCGCCCTCGTAGCCGAGGCTGCGCAGATTTTCGCCTGCGCCCTTGCTTACCGTCCAGACCTCGTCGCACGCTGAAATGTTGTTCACCACAAAATTAATGGCGGCGTCCGCAAGTATCTTTGTGGGAAGCGCACGGCGGATATCAATATCGAATTTCGTGTGGTATGTAAGGATAAGCGGCGCGTCCGACTTTTCACGCAGCACCCTCGCCATTACCGTCGAAGCAAACGGGCAGTGGCTGTGGATAACATCAAAGCCCTTGTTGGCAAGCGTCTCAAGCCTGCTGCTGCTGAAAGGATATCCTGCGCGGTATCCGCAAAGCTTCTCGGTAAGGTGCATACTCTTGTAGCGCAGCACCTCAAACGGATACGCCTCGTCGTTTGCTCCGGGATTATCGGGCGTGACAACAGTGGCTGAGCCAAGCTGACGAGATATTACATCGGCATAATTGACAACGCAGTTTGCAACTCCGTCGATAAGCGGAGGGAATGAATCATTCATAAGACAGACGTTAAGTTTATCGGACATTTGTGCTCCTTTCATATACAAATATCACTTATGCAGCCCTGCGGCTGCTCTGTATTACATTATCTCATTTTTCTGGAAACTCTGCACGGTTGTTGGCAATTTGCGAGAACTTCGTTCTCACAACATACATTATACACCAATGTGTAATAATATTCAAGCGTATTTTTGCTAAATATTGAGGTATACGACAACAACTTACATATTGTCAATTATATCCCCACATACACAGCATATCCTGCCCGAAACAGCAAAAACCGCCGCCGCATACCGACAGGATTTTTCCACCGGATGTGATAAAATCAACACAGCAGAAACACAGAAAGAGGGGGAAATATGATAAAGCTATACAACGACGGCAGGCGCATAACCGCAGCGCTTTACGGCGATATCGACCACCATGCGGCAAGGATAATGCGGCAGGAGCTGGACAATGTAATTGCGCACTCCTGCCCCGAGGTGCTTATACTCGATTTTGAAAACGTCGGATTTATGGACAGCTCGGGGATAGGGCTGATTCTCGGGCGACTTAAGGCTGTACGGGCAGGCGGCGGAGATATCATCATCAAGAATGCGCGGCCGAACATCGCCGCAGTGATAAAACTATCGGGTCTTTCGGGACTGCTTTCCGAGGGGGTAAAGGCATGAAAAAAGCAATAATCAATCACACAAAGATACAGTTTTTGTCCTGCTCTGTCAACGAGGGCTTCGCGCGGTCGGCGGCTGCGGCTTTCATTGCACAGGCAGACCCTACCGTGCAGGAGCTTGGCGAGATAAAGACCGCCATCTCCGAGGCGGTCACAAACGCTATCGTACACGGATACCGCGACACAGCCGGCACAGTCGAGATGACGCTCCGGCTAAGCAGCGACAGCGTTATCTACATATCCATCAAGGACAAGGGCAGGGGCATAGAGAATATTCAGCAGGCGATGACGCCGCTGTTCACCACCGCCGCAGAGGAGGAGCGCTCGGGTCTCGGGTTTTCGGTTATGGAGAGCTTTATGGACAAGCTTCGCGTAAAAAGCGCTCCCGGCAGAGGCACGACCGTGACTATGCAAAAGAAGCTGTCGCACAGGGAGAGCTGACGTGGAGCGCGATGAATTTATCGAAAGCAATCTGCCGCTTGTGCACTCGCTTGCAAACCGTTTCCGCGGCAGAGGAATAGAATACGAGGAGCTTTTCGCGGCAGGCAGCATGGCACTTGTAAAGGCTTACGATAATTTTGACCAAAGCCGCGGTCTGTGCTTTTCCACCTATGCCGTGCCGGTTATCCTCGGCGAAATAAAGCGGCTTTTCCGCGACGGAGGAACCGTAAAAGTCAGCCGAAGCATAAAGGAGCTGTCGCTTAAGGCGGCGCGCATACGCGACAAGCTTGTTTCGCAGGGAAAAGAGCCGCGCATCTCGGATATCGCAGAGCGTCTGGGAGTTTCCTGCGAAGCTGCCGCCGAGGCGATAACCGCCGCATTGCCGCCGATATCGCTCTCCCCTGCTTCGGATGACGAAAGCGCGCCCGAGCTGCCTACGCCCTCGCAGGAGGAGCGCGTTATCGACCGCCTTGCGCTGCGGCAATGCCTGTCCGAGCTTGACGAAAGCGACCGCCGCATAATCATCCTGCGCTACGAAAAGGAGCTTACCCAGTGCCGCACGGCAGAGGTGCTGGGCATGACGCAGGTTCAGGTGTCGCGCAGAGAGCGGAAAATACTCGCCGCACTGCGCGAAAAAATGATATAGCGCAAAACAGCAAAATACCCGGGAAGAAATCATACTTCCCGGGTGTGCTTTTATTGCGATTACTTTAAAAACTCATTAATTAGCTCGTGGCCTACGGGGCGGAATATGCCGGTTGCCTGCGCATGAGCCTCATCGAATTTGTCGGGGCCGTTTACCTGCTTTGTGCTGTCGTAAATGAGGTAAGGCACCGGGTCGGAGGAATGCGTCTTGATAGCCAGCGGAGTAGGATGGTCGGGGCAGATAAGTATGCGGATATCCTCGTCCTTGAACGCCTCGAGAATAGGACCGAGAACCTGCTCGTCGATTATCTCGATGGACTTGACTTTGTTCTCCACCTCTGCGCGGTGGCCGCACTCGTCGGGAGCCTCCATGTGGACGTAAACGAAGTCCTTGCCGTCCTTAAGCGCCTTGATAGCCGCCTCTGCCTTGCCCTTGAAGTTGGTGTCGATATAGCCTGTCGCGCCCTCGACCTCGATAACATCCATCTTGGCAAACTTGCCTATTCCCTTAAGCAGGTCAACGGCAGATATCATCGCGCCGGTCTTGCCGAACTTTTCCTCGAACGGAGTAAGCTCCGCGCGCTTGCCCTCGCCCCACAGCCAGATGCTGTTGGCAGGACGCTTGCCGCGTGCAATTCTCGCCTTGTTTACGGGGTGATCCTTAAGCAGGTCGTAGCTGCGCTTCATCATATCAAGCAGCTTTTCGGCGTTGGGAGATGTGCTGAGATACTCTGTTATCACTCTTCCCGAGATATCGTGCGGAGGAGTGAGCGTGCCGACATCCAGCGTGCCGTTGTTCCAGATAAGGCAGTGACGGTAGCTTACGCCGCTGTAAAAGCTGAATTCGTCGTTGCCGAAATTCTCCTGCACATACTTGATAAGCTCAGCCGCCTCTGCTGTGGAGATATCATCCGAGCAATAATCCACCATGGTTTTCTTGGTGTAGTCCTCCTCGTCGGAGAGCGTAACAAGGTTGCAGCGGAAAGAAACATCCGTCGGCTTCATGTCGATGCCGATAGAGCCTGCCTCCAGCGGAGAACGTCCCGTATAATAAACCGAGGGGTCATAGCCGAGTACGGAGAGGTTTGCAACATCGCTTCCGGGTTTAAGACCCTCGCCGACCGTCTTTACCATGCCGACCTCGGAAACCTTTGCTATTCTGTCCATGTTGGGCTTGTTTGCCTTGCCCATGGGAGTAGTGCCGCCGAGATCCTCGCGCGGAGTATCTGCCATACCATCGCAGAGAAGAACTGCATATTTCATAGTGTGCCTCCTGTCATTGACCGACCGTCTGTGCAGCCGTATTGTTCTATCGTCAATATATTAACACAAATAAGCGATTTTTGCAATATGTTTTTTCACTTTTTTCATTTTTTGCTGTCGCACTGCCTAACGGAAAGCCGAAAATGCCGCGGCGAATATCAGGCGTTTTCCGCTATCTGCGCCTGCTCAAGCGCCTTGATAGCCGCTACTGCGTCCCAGTAAAAGTGATAATCGCCGATGCGCTCGCGGAAGCCTGCCCTGTCCATCATCTCGGCTACGGCGTCCTGAACGCCGCAGAACACCACATGAACTCCGTCGTCATGCAGCTTGTTGTACAGCGACTCAAGCTCGCCCAGCGTGATATCGTCCGCAGTGGGAACGCCGCGCATGGAAATGATTATCTGCGCGCTGTCCGACAGCTTTGTAAGCTCCTGAATAAGCTTTTCCTGCGTGCCGAAAAACAGCGGTCCGGACAGGTATACGACCTTGCAGGTCTTGTGGTCGTCTATCTCGGTCTTTCCCTTAAGCTTGCTCTCGTCAACGTCGCTTACAACGATGTTCAGCTCGCAGCTCTTTACGATAAACACCAGCATAGCCGCAACAACGCCGATGATAATTGCAACCGTAAGGTCGAACACTACTGTTGCAAGCATCGTGATGATATATTGCAGAATGGAGGACTTGAACTTTTTGCCGAATATGCTTTTTATCGAGTGCCATTCGTTCATGCGGAATGCGGTGACCATAAGCACTCCTGCAAGTGCGGCAAGCGGAATGCGGCTCATAACTCCGCCAAGCAGGAACATGGAAAGTATCAGCACTACGGAGTGGATGATGCTTACAAGCCTTGTCTGTCCGCCGGACTTTATCGCAACCGAGGTACGCGCGATAGCCGCAGTAGCCGGAACGCCGCCAAGCAGCGGAATCACCATATTGCCCACGCCCTGCGCGATAAGCTCGCGCTGCGCGTCAAGGCGCTCGCCTTTCATCTTTCCGGCGGATGCGCCGCAAAGCAGGCTCTCTATCATACCCAGCGCCGCAACCGAAATCGCAGGCATGATAAGCGAGGAAATGTTGGAGAAATCAAAGCCGTTGACGATAATGCTGTCCTTTGTGAAAAGGCTTCTCGGGATATTGCCGACCTCAGCTACAACGCTCTCGGGGAAAGCGACCATGTTTATGATAAGAGCAACGATTATACCCACCAGCGAGGACGGAACCACGCCGTTCCACTTCTTGGGGTACACTATCATAATAACCATTACGATAACGCCGAACATCACGGCATACAGGTTAGGAGAAAAGCTTCCCTCGCCGTTGAAGTAGCTGATGATTTTCTGAATCGCATTTTCCCCCACGGATTTCGTTCCGAAGAAGTTATCTATCTGACCCAGCGCGATGATGATAGCGATACCGGATGTAAAGCCCGTGATAACCGGCGCAGGCAGATAGGAAACAAGCTTGCCCACATTGCACAGCGCCGCAACTATAAGTATCGCGCCGGAGATAAAGCCTGCCGTAAGCACGCCCGAAACGCCGTACTGCGCCGAAACGGACAGCAGGATAGCTGCCATTGCACCGGTAGGACCGGATATCTGATAGGAAGCACCGCCCAGTATTGCGATAACAATACCTGCAACGATAGCGGTTATCATACCTGCGGCAGCGTCCGCACCGGAGCTGACGCCGAAAGCAAGCGCCAGTGGAAGCGCTACCGCCGCAACCGTAAGTCCTGCCATAGTGTCCTTGGCAAAGCTCTTTGCATTGTACCCACTGAACTCCGCCCGTAAATCGGAGATATACTTTTTGATCATTACACAACCTTCTTTTTCTTCTTTTCATTTGCTGCCGATATATTTACAGCTTACCATAACATACCAACACGGTTATTATTATACTCCCGAAAGCAGGCTGTGTCAATAAACGACTGTTACATAGTTTTTTGACTAATTGTGCCGTGTTTTGTTTAGTTTTGCAAAAAACATCCCGTACACGGAAAACCCATGTACGGGATGAATTATTGATGTGTTTGGCAAACGCTCTATCGCGGTCAGTTACGGTATGTAACTGCAGCTAACGCTTTTGCCTGTTACGGCTTGCTCAAAGCAGGATACATAACGATAGCGTTGTTGTAGAAGTTTCTCAGAGCAGTATCAAAATCGGCAGTGCCATCAAAGTAATCCCTGAATGCAGCCTGGAATGTCTCGTTAAGACCCTGGTCGTACGGGCTGATGTTGGACATATCGATCTTCTTAGCATTCTCTGTGAACAGAGCAATGTGGTTCTGACCGCCGAGGAAGTCGGACTTGAAGCTGGAGTTTGCGATCTCGTCCATAGCCTTCATGTTGTTGGTGTAATCCTGAACGGTGAGAGTGATGTCCTTCATGATATCGGCGTTGCAGGTCAGGTTGTACATAATGTCATGAACAAGCGTGGGATTATCCGTCTGATAGCCTGCGCAAATCCATGTACCGCCCCAGAAGAAGGACTGAGGACCGTAGCATACCGCCCAGTCGCCGAAGCCCCTTTCACCGGCATTGCCCATCAGTGTGAAGTCGATGCCCCATGTGGAGTAGAAGAAGCCGAATACATTGCCGTTGTAACTCTGGTCATAAGCCCAGCCCTCAGACCACAGACCATTACCGTTGTTGTAACGCTTATCCGTGTATGTCTTGGTCTGCTCTACCCAGCGCAAAAGGTTATCGTCAACAACGATCTCGTTTCTGCTGTTCACCCACGGCTGGGACATATTATTGGAGAATACACGGTATGCGTCATCATAACCGGAGAGCATAGAATAGCCGCGCTCTTTCATCTTCCTGGCTGTTTTATCGAACTCGTCCCAGTTATCCACATACTTCTGAACAACAGCAGGATCGTCCGTTCCGATAACATCCTTTGCAATAGAACGTCTGTATGCAAACAGACCGGGACAAGCCTGCCATGAAACTGCCATAAGATTGCCGTTATCATCCGTAGCGATCTCCTTGGTGTACGGGTACATCTGGGCAGTATCTGCGTCCGTGATTCCGACAGCGGATACGGGCAGGCAGTAGTTGGAGTTAACATACTTGTCGGCGTAGTCAGCCTCGATAAGGAAGATATCGATCTTTTCATCGGCTGAAACATAGTCCTGATCCCTCAGAGCAGCGTCGAGGGGGATCTGGTAACCGTTATTATTGTTGGGGTTGATAGTCCACTTGACTGTAACATCGCCAATCCTGCCTGTGCCGTTGCCGTTATCTATGTAGCCGGGGTAGAACTCGGTTACTCTCTGCTGGAACTCGTTATTCCAGCACCAGATGTTGAGGACCTTACCCTCCTGACGAACCGCAACGCCTCTTGTCAGATAGTACTGGTTGCCGTTCATAACCATGCTCATCTCATCATAGTAAGCGTCGTACACGAATTCGATGGAGTCATAGTAAGAGTCGATTTTCAAGCCGTTTTCGGTAAGCGTCCATTCACTGGAGTAGTAGGAATAAACCTGTCCGTTTTCGTCAATAGAAACATTATCTCTGGAAATCGACACATTGACAACATTGCTTCCGGAGGAATATCCCCAGTCGCCGACAGCATAGTTGATATCAAACAGCGGTGCAGTAACCTCGGAGCTTGTCGCGGAGGATGTATCGCTTGTCGAAATATTGCTGGAGTCGGATGTGGTTCCCTCTTCGTCCTCGTCGTCCTTATCGTCCTTGTCGTCGGAAGAGCTGTCGCGCAGCTTGTCAAGCGCCTTGTTGATCTTCTTGATGTCCTTTTCGTCCTCAAGCTCGTCAAGCGCGTCCTCGAGCACTTTTATTGCATTGTCGTTGTCTTCCTGCGCCTCGTAAGCCTTTGACAGACCGAGGTAGGCGTCCACGGAGAGCGGATCTTTCTCAAGCACCTTTTCGTACTTTGCAATAGCGTCATCGTATTTCTTGTCGCTGTACAGGCTGTCGGCTGTTTCAAGCAGCTTGTCGGGGTCGTTTCCGCCGCCGATAATACCCGTAAAATACAGGGCTGCAACCGCACCTGCCGCCAGCACAATAACCACCACTAATGTAATGATGATAGCAAGCGCCGGGGACTTCTTCTTTGCAACAGCCTGATTGTACTGTCCGGACGGATACTCCGGTGCGGCGTACTGCGGCTGCTGGAACTGCTGAGCAGGCTGCTGATACTGCTGTGCAGGCTGCTGAAATTGCTGTGCAGGCTGCTGGAATTGCTGTGCAGGCTGCTGGTACTGCTGTGCAGGCTGCTGGAATTGCTGTACGGGCTGCTGGAATTGCTGTGCAGGCTGCTGGAACTGCTGAGCAGGCTGCTGGAATTGCTGTACGGGCTGCTCAATGGAAGCGGCAAACACAGTCTGTTCGCTGTTTACAGAGGGTGCAGCGGCAAACACAGTCTGATCATTATCGGCAGCAGGTGCAGGAGGAACAGCGCCGAGCAATACCGTGGAATTATCTTCGATATTATTCACGGCAGGCTGTGCAGCAACAGGCTGCGCAGCGACAGGCGTTCCGCATCCGGGGCAGAACTTCGCACCGTCGTTCAGCTGCATACCACAATTTGAACAATTCATAGATACATCTCCATTTCATAGTAAATTATCTCACTTCTTCGAGATACTGTAATAAATATACCACTATTTCCCGAAAAAATCAAGCGCTTTATCAAAAAATACAGGCGTCGTATATTTCCGAAAGCCTGTCTGCGCTCTCCTTAAGCTCGTCAAACGTATCGTAGTTATGCCGGTATAGCTCCACGATATAGCTTCCATCGTAGCCGACCGCATTCATTCGTCTGAAAAGCGCGGCGAAATCAAAGCCGCCGTATCCCACCGGCAGGCAGTCGCAATCCGCGTTTGCGTCGCTGACATGGCAATGCACTATGCTGCTTCCCAATGCGGCGATATACTCGAACACATCCGCATTGCTGCGGCGCGCCTGCTTAAGGTCAAGAACAAAACGTGCGCAGCTGCCAAGCTCTCTTTTCATCATCTTAAGGAAATCCAGATTTCCCGACAGACAATAGCATACATTTTCCTGTGCAACGGTAATGCCGTATTCGCTGCCGATTTCGGACAGCAGCGCAAACTGCCTGACATAATGCTCCGGTTCGCATTTCGAGCTTGATATCGCTCCGTGAAGCACAAATATCCTCGCCCCCAGCTTCTGCATACTTGCGAAGAAGCCGCGGTACAGCGAAAGCATCTCCTCTATCCTACGGTCGTAGGTTGAAAACAGGAACACCGATTCCATCGGCGAGGAGAACGGATGAAAGGATGGTATAGTAATCCCGTATTCATCTGCTTTTTCCTTTATCATGGAGATGTAAGGCTCCTGACCCTCGCAGGTGCTGTTAGCGAACACCTCGGCAGTCTTTACTCCGCGAACCGCAAGCTCTTGGAACGCATCCTCCACATGAAGCGGATACAGCGAAGCGGTGGATACTCCGACACGCATAGTCTCACCTCCGAACAGCCCTAAAAACGGGCAGAATATAATACCTGTGTTTATTGTACCACAAAATCAGCATTATTTCAATAGCTTAGCGCATAATGCATAAATATCACCCGAAAACAGCAAAGCCGCAGTGATACTGCGGCTCAGTTTGTCGAAAAAGTCAAATTACAGGCTGGCGAGAAATCGTCAGATGCTAGGAAGCGCTACTACGACTAGCCTTTGTGGCTGTCGTAGCGGCGCTGACGCCGCAGATGGCGGTTTATCGACAGCCTGAGCCGCAGTGATACTGCGGCTCATTTTGATTATTGCCTTGCCATGCCCGATATATCCGGCGGCTCGAGAGGATCCGGCGCCTCGAACCAGAATGTGCTTCCCTTGCCGACCTCGCTGTCTACGCCATACGCAAAGCCGTGCTGCTCGAGGATGTTCTTTACTATGGACAAGCCTATTCCGCTGCCCATCTTTGCACGCTTGTGCGTCTTGCTTCGCTCGCTTACCTTGTAGTATCTGTCCCAGATATACGGCAGGTTTTCGGGCGCTATACCGTCGCCGTGGTCGGTTACCTCGAACCTTACCGTGCGTGCAGGCGTGCGGTACAGCCTGACCAGAACGGTGTTGTCCTCGCCGACGTAGGTCACCGCGTTGTTGATAAGGTTGTACACCACCTGCTCAAGCTTGATGGGGTCAGCCTCTATCATGATACTGCTTCCTGCGTGAAGCTCGACATTTATTCCCTCGTTTTCGCGCAGGATATCAAACCTCGATACCACTCCGCTGAGCTCCTCGCCGAAATTGAAACGCTCCTTCTTTATCTCCATAACGCCCGATTCAAGCTTTGAAAGGTCAAGGATGTCGTTGACAAGCGAAGTAAGCCTGTCGGTCTCGTCGATGATGACCTTAAGGTGCTTTTCGCGCTTTTCGGGATTATCTCCGGAAAGGTCGCGTATCATCTCTGCATAAGCCTTTATCATGGTGAGCGGAGTGCGCAGGTCGTGCGAGATATTGGACATAAGCTCCTTGCGCAGGCTGTCCGTTTTGGCTATCTCCTTTGAAGCGGTTTCAAGCGTTTGCGAAAGCTGCTTTATCTCCGCAAAGTCACGCTTTTTCGCCCTTGAGTTGAATTTGCCCTGCGGAAGCTGCTTTGCGGCATTGTTCATAAGGATGATAGGGTCGGATATCTTCGCCGCAAACAGCAATGAAATGCACATGGTCACAATTACCGTCACCCACGACACAAAAACAAACTGCCTGTGGAATATAGTCATCGTAGTGCCCAGCGGCTGCAAATACGACGAGAGAAAGATATACGCATCCGGAGAAGCCCGGTCGCTGCCCACATACGAGCACACCATCAGCACGGTGTTGTCCTCGCGCTTGTCGTGAAATCTGCGGTACACTATACCCGTGTCGGAGGAATCCACCTCGTCGCAGCACTCCTGCTTGGACAGGCTGCTGATAGCGGAGGCGCCGCCCATGTTGTTGAACTTTACGCTGAAATCGTACTCGGGCGAATATATCTCCACATACATCTTATTGCTTACCGCAACGGTTTCGATGATCTGGCGCGCATCGCGATTGTACCAGCTGGATTGGATTACTTCAAGCGAATGGCTTATCTCGTCTATCTTCATCATCTCGTAGAACGCAGGAAAAAACAGCACGAGAAACGCATACGAAAACGTAAGCATACACGCTACGATTATCTCAAACCTTATCCAGACCTGAAACTTTATGCTTCTGAGGAAGCTCATATCACACCTCGAACTTGTATCCCATTCCGCGCAGGGTTACGATGAACTTGCGGTAGGGTCCGAGATTGTTGCGCAGCATCTTGATGTGGGTATCTATCGTGCGGTCGTCGCCGAAAAAGTCATATCCCCACACCTCTTCAAGCAGACGGTTTCGTGTAAGTGCGATATTCTTGTTGCGCACCAGATAGAACAACAGGTCGTATTCTTTCGGAGTAAGCCCTGCCTTTTCACCGTCCACATAAACGTCGCGCGAGGTGAAGTTTATCTCAAGTCCCTCAAACTTCGCCGTTTCGGCAGCCTGCTCGGCAGAAGCGCCTGCGCTGTTGCGCTTTATTATCGCGTTGATGCGCGCCATGACCTCCTTGGGTGAAAACGGCTTTACCACATAGTCGTCAATACCTATCTCGAACCCGAAAAGCTTGTCGTACTCCTCGCCGCGTGCGGAGAGCATCAGCACGGGAGTATTCTTTATCTTGCGTATCTCCTTGCACGCCGAAAAGCCGTCAAGCTTCGGCATCATTACGTCCATGATGATGATATCATAGTCCTTTGCCTTCGCCATCTCGACAGCCTGCATTCCGTCACAGGCTTCGTCAGCCTCGTGACCCTCGAACTCGGCGTATTCCTTAAGCACCTCGCGGATGTGCTCCTCGTCGTCCACAATAAGTATTTTATACATTTCTAATGCTCCTTACACATTACGCAGCCAAAGCCCTGCTATGACCTTTCCGCACAGTTATTGCGCTGCTCTTAAGCCGCAGCGCGTGTGGTATCGGGCAAATATGCGGCAAAAGCATATGCCATAAATTAGCCTATGATAATTATAACGCCAAAACATGATGAAAATGTGACAGGTCATTGAATTTTTTCTGTCTTTTCCTCATCCCCGAACAGCTCGACGACCTCGCGCATCCTGACCTCGAGATAATCCGGAACGCCCGTGACATAGGAGGAAAAGAAGCTGTTCTCAAGGCAATAATGCGAATTGTCATCCATAACCGCCTCGGGAATACGCAGCAAAAGCACCGCCCTGCCATCCTTGTAGGATATATCGCAGCTTCCCCCGGCAGCGTCCGCAAAGGCGCGTATCACGGGAAGTCCGCAGCCTGTGCGCTGACCGCAGAACTCGATATCGGTATGCCGCGCAAAATCCTCGGGAGAATACATAATGCTGTCGTTCTCGATTCGTATGTTGATAAAGCCGGATTCCTTGTACGCCGCCAGAACCGGCACAGTGTCGCGCGGTGAATACAGCAAAGCATTCTGTATCGCGTTGACAAGCGAAACCACCGCACGGCGGCTGCTGACATTAACGTACATTTCTTCGGCTTCGCAGACATACTCAAAGCTTCTGCCGCATTTGGCAAGCACCGCATTGCAGCGCCTGCTAAGCTGTTCGCACAGCCTGCCTATATCGAACAGCGTATTCCTGTTGACGCTGTGAAGCGCCCTTACATACTCGCCGGTGTTTTTTATCGCCGCCGAAAGCCTGTACAAATCAGCCTCGAGCGAATGCAGATATTCGGCAAGCTCTCCGCCTGCGGCGCTGCTTATCCCACTGTGACAGCGCCATGCGTCGGCAAGGCAGTATTCCATAGAATCGTATACGGACAACATCTCCGCACCTGCGTCGGTGCACTGATATATCTTCTCTGCGCGCTTTTTATCCGTTATCTCACAGATGTAAAGCTGTGCGGAGTTCTCCCCCTGCACGGGAGTTATCACAGCAAAACAGAAGTGCCCGTTAAGATAAAGCAGCTCCTCGCTTGCACCGCCGAGAGGGAGCGCAAGCTTTCGGCGAAGCGCCGGAAGCAGGCTCTGCCCTGTCTCCAGCAGGGATGCGTCTGCGCTGAATATGCAGGTCAGCGCCTCGTCAAGAACAAACAGCGGTCTGTCGGCGGTAGAAGCAGTGCCGATATCAATTGTGTATCTTTCAGCCATTTTCGCAAAGCAGCTCTTCCATCTCGCTGATAAGGCTGTTGAACAGCTTAAGCGCATTGTTTACAGGCTCTGCGGTGGTCATATCAACGCCTGCGCCCTTAAGCAGGGTTATCGGGTCGGCAGAGCAGCCGCCGCTGAGGAAGCCGATATAGTCCTTAACCGCCTCCTCGCCGCCCGTGAGGATGCGCTGCGACAGCGCGATTGCGGCAGAAAAGCCCGTTGCATACTGATACACATAATAGTTGTAGAAGAAATGCGGAATGCGCGCCCACTCCATATCCAGCTCGCTGTCAATGATGATGTCCGTGCCGTAGTATTTCAGGTTAAGCTCTCTGTACATACTGCAAAGGACATCGGCGGTAAGGCTCTCGCCGTTCTCCGTCTTTTCGTTGATAAGCAGCTCGAACTCCGCAAACATCGTCTGCCTGTAAAGAGTGGTGCGGAACTGCTCGAGGAAATAGTTGATAAGATATGCCCTGCGCTTTTTGTCCGTAGTGATTTTAAGCAGGTGCTGCATAAGCAGGCTCTCGTTGCAGGTAGAGGCAACCTCTGCGACAAAGATAACATAGTCCGCATAGCATATCGGCTGAGTCTTGTTGGACAGATAGGAATGTATCGCATGACCCATCTCGTGCGCCAGAGTGAACTCGCAGTTAAGCGTATTCTTGTGGTTGAGCAGCACGAACGGATGCACCCTTGCCCCGGCGGAATAAGCTCCGCTGCGCTTTCCCTCGTTCTCGTAGATGTCTATCCAGCCGTTCTCGCAGCCCTCCTTGAAGATAGCGCGGTACTCCTCGCCCATAGGTGCAAGGGAGTCGTATACCTCCTGCTTTGCCTGCTCGAACGAAATCTCGGGGTCCTCATCCTGTACGATGGGACAATACAGGTCGTAGGCGTGCAGCTCCTCAACGCCGAGCAGCTTTTTGCGCAGCCTTACATAGCGGTGCATATACGGCAGATTTTCGTGAACAGCCTCGATAAGCTGCTTGTATACGGAAACCGGCACCTCGTTGCCGCTTAGCGACGCCTCCAGTGTAGAGGAGTATCTTCTCGCCTTTGCACGGAAGCTAAGGCATTTTGTCTGCGCGGCAAGCACCGCCGCGGAGGTGTTCTTGAAGCTCTCATAAACGCTGTACAGCGACTTGAACGCCGACTCGCGAAGCACCCTGTCGCCGCTTTGCATAAGCGGAATAAAGCTGCCGTGCGTCACCTGACGCTTATTTCCGTCCTTGTCAACAGCGTCGGGGAATTTAAGGTCGGCGTCGTTGAACATGGAGAATATAGTGTCGGGACTTCCGGACATTTCGCCGGACAGCGCCATAATGCGCTCCTCTGCCTCGGAGAGGATGTGCGCGCGCTTTATGCGCACTCTGTCAAGGCAGCGGCGGTACAGCTCAAGCTCCGGTTCGCTGCGGTAGAACCCGTCAAGGGTATCATCCGCAATGGAGAGTATCTCGGGTGTTACAAAGGAAGCCGCGCCGCTTATCTCAACCAGCACAGCCTCGACGCGGCTTACCATATCCTGATACTTTGATACGCGGGTGTCCTCATCGCTGCGGCGCTGAGCGTAGTTGATAAGGTTTTCAAGAAGCACAGTCAGCTCGTCGTCAAACCTCATATACTCCAGCAGCTTTGCCGCAGATGTGCACAGCTGCCCCTTGTAGCCTGCGATCCTCTCGGATGAAGCCTTAGCCTTTTTAAGGTCATCCTCCCACGCCTCGTCCGTGGGATAGATATCATTGATATGCCACTTGTATTCCTGCGCTATCTCGCTGCGCTGAGCAATTCTTTCTGCCATAATCTTCTCCTTTGTAAAATGATGTAGTATCATTATTGGTCAATTAATTGATTTAATGCGGCTTCACTTCATAAGCTTTGATATTTTCGGCTTTATCGCCAGATCATAAAACGGCTTGAACAGCCCCAGAAATATATCATACATCACAAATGCCGCCGCACCAAGCGCCAGCAGTATCCACGGTCCGTACTCTCCAAGCTCTCCCATATCCTCAAGCAGGCGCTTCATGCCCAGCAGATTGATAAGCACCCAATAGCAAGCCACCGCCGACACAGCATACACCGCAAGCTTTACAAGCCACCGCAGCAGCGCATGGGGCAGCTTCATGAAATACTGCCTTGCAATAGGGTAATAGCCGAGCAGGAACACAAACATCATGCTCGCTTCGTAATTCGGCGATATGAAAAGGCTCAGCAGACCGACCGCGATATAGGTCATGACTGCGTATCTTGCGCCCAGTCTTTCTCCCACTATCCATATGCACATTCCCGATACGATAGGGCTGATGTACTCGAATGCAGGTATCATGCTGAGAAAGAACATCATCACCAGCGACACCGCGCTCATTATTCCGCAAAGCGATACAATATAACTGATATGCGGCTTTTTGGGGGTCATTATTTATGCTCCTGTCCGTAGTACTCCATGCTCTTCTCCTTGCGCTCGCGGCCTACCCTCAGTATATCGCGCAGGGTGTCGATATCATCGTTTACCATAGCGTCGCGGTATTCGCCAAGACTGTCTATAATTATGTTTATCTCGTTAAGCAGCGCTTTTTTGTTGCACAGAAAAAGGCTGGACCACATATCCTCGTTAAGCTTTGCAACACGAGTAAGGTCGAGGAAGCTTCCTGCGGAGAAGCCGTCCGCCCTGAAAAGCGCAGGGCTCTTTACATACGCATTCGACACGACATGAGCCAACTGAGAGGTGTACGCGATATTCGCGTCATGCTGCTCGGGAGTAGCGATAACAACCTGTCCGAAGCCCATGCACGCGCCAAGCGTCGATACAAGGTCTATGGCGATTTGCGGAGTGTTCTCCGTCGGGGTGAGGATGTAGCTCGCCTTTTCAAAAAGGTCGGCAGTCGCATAGTCAAAGCCGGAGTTTTCGGTGCCTGCCATAGGATGCGTGCCGATGAAGATAACTCCGCGCTCCTCCAGCACCGGAGTGCACGCTTCTACAATGTAGCTCTTAACGCCGCACACGTCGATTACAATGCTTCCCTTGCGGAAGCAGTCGGCATTCTTTTTTATCACCTCGACCGTCGTCATAGGGTACAGCGCCACGATAGTGAGATTAGCCTCGCAAAGACGGCTCTCGTCTATCTCCTCGTCGATAGCGCCGCACGCAAGCGCCTTTGCGATGGTTTCCTTGTTATTGTCTATGCCCATGATATGATGAAACGTGTTGGCCTTAAGAGCTTTACATATAGAGCCTCCGATAAGTCCAAGTCCGATTACCGCTATATTCATTTTTACATTATCCTTTCATTAGTGATATCAGCGCCGAAAAACGGCACCGACATATCTGCCATATAGTATTATACATCATCGCCGATGTATTTGCAACCGCTTTTTGCGCAGAACTAGCCTTTATGGTATATTTCCTCTATCCTGTTTTTATCCATAAAGAATGCGTCTACTATCTCGGGGTCGAAGTCAACGCCCCTGCCGTTCTCGATTATCCTGTAACACTCCTCCAGAGGCATTGCGTCCCTGTAACAGCGCTTTGCGGACACCGCGTCGAACACATCCGCAACCGCCATGATGCGCGCGCAAAGCGGAATGTCCGTTCCGCTGAGTTTTTCGGGATATCCCTTGCCGTTCCATTTCTCATGGTGATACAGCGCGACCTGATACGCCATGTTTTCGTACTCAACATTATACAGGTGTCCAAAGGTATCGCGGATTATCTTTCCGCCGATAACGGAATGCTCCTTCATCTTGTCGTATTCCTCTGCGGTCAGCCTGCCAGGCTTTTGCAGAATCGCGTCGGGAATGCCTATCTTTCCGATGTCGTGCATTGGAGCGGACTGCTCAAGATTGCTGAGGAAATCCTTTGTTATCAGATACTTGTACTTTTTATTCTTTCTCAGATTTTTGGCGATAAGATTTGCATACGCAGAGGAACGCCTGATATGTCCGCCGGTATTGTCATCCTTGTTTTCAACCAGCGTTGCAAAGCCCATTACCATTTCATTGTGGTAGTGCTGGAGCTCGTGTATCGAGGGATTTTCCATGTTAAGATAAATGCTTATCGTAGCCATCACCACCGCAAAGCAGGACACCAGCGATTCGGGGAATATTATCTGAATTGCCATGATGATTACTATAAACACCAGCGAGGTATATATGCTTATCTTTTTTCTCTGCGGAATATATCTGTGCTTTATGATAATTACCGCCGCAGTGAGCACACAGTAGATCGCCGCGCTTAAAAATGCCACATATACTGACATTCCCATTGAATAGTTCGTATATTCCCCCTGCACAACCCGAAGCTCCGGTATAAACCATATCGTCAGGAAAACGGAAACGGCGCTTGGCAGTATATACGCCGCTCTTATCCATTTGACTTTAGGCACTCCTACCGTAACGGATACCCAGTACCAGAACAGTAAAGCTACATAGATCTCGTACGAAACGAACATCCCCAGATGCAGCAGCTGATTTACTATCCACGGCATCTTGTCGGGATAATTGATCGTACAGGCAGTAGCTCCATCGAACAGAACCGCGATCTCCGATATGATATAAATTGCGCTGTATACAACGTTGCAGTTGCATTTTTTGGTGACATTATTCAGCTTGTTGCCTTCTTTTATGTACAAAATTCCCACATACATAAGCAGCAGCAATGCCATAAGCTGTGTTTTCGACCATTGTATAATCAACATTTTTTCTCCTTTGCATCATCACAGGCAGCCGCAGCAGGAAAAGCAGCGCCGCCTCTCCACGGGTCAGCGTATTATCGGCTAAGCGAGCCGCATGATTTTTTCACATATGTAGATTATAGCATAAAATGATATATATGTAAAGAGGGGGACTGCACAATGCAATCCCCTATACTTTTACGAAGCATATATACCGAGAAATCTCAGTCAGGCATCGCATTCCGTGCAGCCTGTTTCATGCTTGGCATATTATCTGAGCAAGCTGCTCCTGTCAGCTCCTCTGCTTCCTTGTCAAGGGGCTCCTTCAGTTCTCCCTTTAGTGCTTCCTCGTATAGCTGTATAATGCTCTTACTTGTTAACAATATCACTGATAATATACTTATATTTCCAAAACGCCGATTCGTTCAAATGCCACGGGTAGCAGCCATGCTTAAAATCGGAATCTGTATAATAATATTCATCATCAACATTTTCAACAACAATAGCTTGAGGCAATAGCGAAATTAAATAATCATAATATTCATATAGCATTTTATTAATTTTTCTTATTTCCTCAATTTCTGCAAATTCTTCCAAATGGCCATCATCAAATTTTTTTGTTTCACAAAGAAACATTCTGATAATAATTATTTTTGAAGGATTTATATACTTATTAAGTTTTTCAACAAAAGTCTTACAGCTTTCCATCCATAAGTTCCTTGCTTCATCACTGAATTTGTTAATGACTCTGTAATCTAAATCAATCTGTGAACTTACATCTTCAAAGGCATCGCTTATAGTAAAATAACTGCCATTTACTTCACCAATATTAAAACGTTCCTCTAACAAATCAATTATAAAATAATCTATATCCGTCAATTCAAAACGATTTCGTCTAAAAAAGCTTTTTGTAAAATCCTGAACAAGATGTTTCATTCTGAATTTGCTTGTATGACGCAAATCAATTTCAAAAAAGCTATCATCAGCCTTTGATATGACACTGATTAAGCTTGAAAAACAATTATGCTCTTTAAGAAAGTCCGGTGTGCCAATGCTCATAAGCATTTTAGCAATTATCATCGAATTATAGCTTCCCCATACAGCATAGTTATGTTTTCGAAAAGTTTTTTTGATGATTTCACCATTTAATCCAAATTCAGAAAAATTAGATTTTATAAAATCGGTATATATTTCAGTACAATGCTGAAACTCCTTATTCAATATTGGCTCGATTTGACAAAGCATCCCCTGTGCCCGTTCAGTGCATATCCTATACAATATCCTGTTCCATTTTTCAAACAGATCTCGCTTTTTGAAGCTTGTAATCAAGTATTCTAATGCGGAGAATCTGTCATATATGAACCTTATATCTCGCATTGTACTTGAAGTCCTGTATCTATAATAATAAAGCGCTTCATTTACACAAGCAATTCTTTTTGCCAAAACAAGTATTATCGGCATACAAGCGAAATCTTCAAATCTTATGGACGGTTCGGTTATTTTATTATCAACAAGAAAAGATTTTCTGAAAATTTTAGCCCACATTACATATTTTACACCCAGAATAAATTCAGGATTATCCGATATATTTACAACCGATTTATCCAGTTCCTGTAATGAAATACAGGAATATTTACCGTTAGGAAGCTGTGTGTGTGATTCACATATTGCCATATCCACATCATGCTCCATTACGGCATTATATAGCTTTTCAACCATAGTTTTATCAACCCAGTCATCTGAATCAACAAAAACTATCCATTCACCTTTTGCAAGATTTACGCCTTTATTGCGGCAAACTGCTTGTCCCTCATTTTCTTTATCAATTACGCGTATCCTGTTATCAGTCTTTGCCCACTTATTGCATATTTCAACTGAGTTATCGGTTGATCCGTCATTAATCAACAATATTTCAATATCTGTATAAGTTTGATTAACTACAGATTCAATGCATTCATCCAGATATTCGGCAACATTATAAACAGGTATAATTATACTTATCATATATTATTTCCAACCTTTTATCAAAGATAAATCATTTCCTTAAATGTCTGTAATGCCGTAGCAGCCTGCCCGTAATTTTTTGTTTGTTTGTCTACTTCGATAGACAACAATGGAATTCCTGCTTTTTCAAGCTTTTCTTTAATAAGCGGATAATCATATTCTTCAGGATCACAGAACTTTGTCATAAACACAATTACACCTTCTGCACCTGTTTCACGCACAAGTTCAAGCAAATAATCTTCCCTGTGTTTCTTTCCTCCGATAACAGTTGAACAGCCATAAAAATCAAGATATTGATTCACAAGAGAGCCTATGCCATCCCCGTTATATTCCACATCATTTCTGAATTGTCTTGATTCATGTGCTACTTCATCCGCAGCAATTGCAATTCTATTTTCAGAGAGAATATCCAACAAATTTTCACTATCCGCAATTATTCCGCCGGTGACAACCTTTATTCCTCTGAACCTTGACGGAACGAGAGTTTTTATATCATCAATAAGCTCCCTTAAAAGCTTGCTGTGTTCTTTTTTATCCATAAAATATCCGCTTTTTATTACATAGCTTCTGTTTTTAGGTGTTATTTCAGCAGGGTACATACCTGCAAGCTTAATAAATTCACGCATAAGCATATTATGCTCATTGTAAACTTCAATAGCCTCTGCAATCGATTCTTCAGAAATGACGTTTCCACTGATTCTTTCAAGCTTATCCTTTATTATTTCATATTGTGCATACAAAAAAGGATATGCGCCCTTGCTATTTCGGTTCTGGGGATGTACAACAGGGATCATTTCTATTTCGGGAACCGCATACTTCCAGTTTTGAGAAGAACACTTCAATGTATCGCATAACAATGTAATCATTACGCCCGAAATACCCTTGTATGCTCCCAACATTGCGAGCTCCAGATTTGTCTGAATTATTCCGCAAAAATATGCCGGGAAATACTTTTTGGCAAGATTAACTTCCATTTCCGTGCCCCACATTCCGAATGGAATCATACCGGCAGCATATACAAGCTGCTCAGGTGTGTACAATGGAAAACATCCTATAACCTTTTTCCCCTGTCCAATGTATTTATTAAGTTGACTTTTAGGGTTTTTTACAACAAATTCAAAGGCTGAAAAATCCAATTCTTTAATCATATTCAATCTCACTTTTCTTTCATAAGTTCATATAAACCCTGAAGTCTGGTATCATACTGCGCTTCTGAAAACAACTGTTTTTCAGCCTGATCGCCGTCAAAAGTCACTATTGAAATATCCGTATTTTTCTCAATACGATGTATCATCTCATACATAATACCGCTCCATATTTTGCAGGTTCTGCTCATATGTACAAGCATTCCATCACAATTTTTCTTTTGAATTTCACTTAAGCGCATATCTCCGGCACGTTCAAGACTGACTGCGTTTGGAACATAAGTATAAGCCCTCAGCATATCATCAAAGGTTTCATATTCTATTCCATATGCATTTGTATATATTGCGCCAACCATATTGATTTTGTACCTTGCAAGACTGTATGAAAGCTTCATCAGACCCGGCCAGCAGCATATTCCTTCATATAAAATGCGATACTGCCAATCGCGTCTTTTTTGGATTTTATTCTTTTCGTTTTTTTCTGCAAGTTCATTATACAATAATTCAAGAGCATCAACCGTTTCCTGTCTGCCACGCTGACAAACAACAATACCCATATAATTAAATAAATCTGTGCCATACATTGCTGTTGTATCCTCAATCAGCAAATCAGATATTTTATTCCAAAGCATACCTGCATGGTTTGATATTTTCATTACATTATGGAATTTTTCTTCATCAAACTTAGTTTCGGTTATTATTTCAAGCTTTTCTATTGCTTCCCGAAATTGTGTTTTTATGTACTCCAACCGAACTTCATCTGTATCATAATCTGTGTTGTAAGGGATATCAATCAATATAAGCGGAATATCATACTTACGCGCCAAAAACTGATACCATTTCATCAATTGGTGACAAATGTTGCTGCAGCAAAGCAAATAATCCGGAAGCGGTATTATTTCGTCAACATTATCCTGATTAAAGCAATATCCCAGATTCACCTTTGCGTATGAACAAATATCATTTGAGAATCCTTGCGCTTCACTTTCCATACAACACTTCTTATCTTGACCGTTTACGGCAACCGTAGCAGCATGATTTTCAGGATATATTACGGTCAGTTCCATAGTTTGTATGATTTCCTGAGGAAAATTGGATGTAACCCATCCGACTTTTTTTCCTGAATTCTTTGCCTCAAGAGCGTCAGAATAATATTTTGCGACCAGATTATTTATTACTTTTTTTGCTTTCATTCTCCTTCACCGGTTTCCTTCATATATAATTGATACCCATATAATGCGGCGCCAATAGCACCGTTCAGTTGACAATACTTATTTGTATAAACTTTAGTATTTAATGCCTCTTCAAGTGCCCTCACAATTCCTTTATCATGTGCAACGCCGCCTGTAAGAATAACATCATCTTCCACACCAACTCTGCGTGCAAGACCCGCAACACGACTCGCAATAGAACGATGTACGCCTGCAAGAATATCTTCTCTTTTTACTGCCTTGGCTAAGTAGGAAATTACTTCTGTTTCAGCAAAGACTGTGCAGGTTGAACTAATATCTATCTTTTCGGTAGAAGCAAGACTCATTTCCGAAAAATTCTCAATAGGTATATTAAGTACTCTGGACATAACCTCAAGAAAACGTCCTGTGCCTGCCGCACATTTATCATTCATGAGAAAGTTAGTCATTCTGCCGTTTTCTCCGATTTTCAGCGCCTTTGCATCCTGTCCTCCGATATCTATAATTGTCTTTACACCCGGATGAAGAAATGTTGCACCTCGTGCATGACAACTCAACTCGCTTATCTGATCATCTGCTCTTTGAAAAGTATTTCTGCCATAACCCGTTGCAACAACAAAGGAGCAATCTTCCCATGTTAAGCTTGTCTTTTCAAAAGCTTCTTTTAAAGATTGTTCAGGTCCTTCTGTTCCTGCGCCTAAAAAAACTACTGCTTCTGAAAGTATTTCATTACCATTTTTCATAATAATAACTTTTGAAGCGGTTGATCCAATATCTATACCGAGTGTGATAATATCCCTCATTACTTTTTACCTTTCTAAAGCAAATTCATATCATATTTTAGTTGAGCTTATTGTAAATGACATCAGCCATCATACCAACATTTTTCAACGAGGAAGCTTCATTCATGCTGAATTTTATACCAAATTCATTTTCAACATCAATTAATAAATGGATATGCACCAAAGAATCCCAATCTTCTATGTCTGCCGCTGTGGTGTTTTCATCAATATGAAGGGATTCGTCATCAAACAAATCCTGAAAAATTTTATTAAGCTTTTCAAAAATCATTTCC
>JBJESD010000158.1:0-5568 GCA_051882595.1 Oscillospiraceae bacterium
CTCCAAAAGACCATTAGCACCCGTGAGCTGATAGATAAATCTCAATCGGCTCAAAATTTACCTACCGAGCCGAGCAAGGTAAAACCACCACCGCCATCTCGCAAAGCTCGGCGATAGAGAAGATATATTTCCGAGGTCGGGAAATTTATCTCCCTACTCTGATACAGGTAAATTTTAACAGCAAGGAATTTTACCTTGCCTGTGTTACCACTTAAAAAAGAGGTGAGGAAGATTTTATCTTCCCAACGCTCCGCAAATCCATTTTGGAGTTTCGGAGTTTAAGTCGCTGACCGTTGGGTCAAGCGAAAAGGGGTTTTATGGTGGTTTCCCCCGGTGGGGGAGGTGTCACCGAAGGTGACAGAGGGGCTGACCGACAGACTTACCCCCTAACTCAATGCCATATTGTGAAGCTGGGCGTAACAATATGGCTATTGAGTATAGCCTTATTGATTAAAGCCGAAAAATGAGCGTGAATGAAACAGGTAACAAGCGGGTACTGTTGAAGAGGTAAATCGGCAAGAGCTACTTGGCATAGTGGGTCGTATTGGGTGGGTAAATTCCGGATGACTACAAAATTAAGTGAGCAGTTGGTTCGTATAAACTCCGAAAGGCGTACTCGAACGATAGACTTTTGGGGGAGGTAAATTTCAAGCAGTCTTGTCCTCACATACGCAAGAGTATAGTGAAAACTCTTGCCGATATTTCAAATGAGACAGGTCAAGGTAAGACTTCATGTTGAAATTGTGCTCTGTTTATGATATAATGTTACCAGAACAGAGGTGACCTCTATGCCGCTTACAATAGCAATATGCGATGACGAAGAAAATCAGATAAAGGAACTGCGCCGTCTGCTTGACGAATGGTCTGCGAACAAGCCCATTGCTCTTGTTATAGACGAATACATAAGCGCCGAAAACTTTCTTTTCAGCTATCCAGATAACCCCTGTGACCTGCTGCTGCTTGATATAGAGATGAACGGAATTAACGGAATGGAGCTTGCCAAAAAGCTGCGTGGCAGTGGCGATATGCTCCCGATAGTGTTCATCACGGGATATTCCGACTACATTTCCGAGGGCTATGATGTTGAAGCACTTCATTATCTGCTGAAACCTATCGTAAAGGAAAAGCTGTTCGGCGTTCTTGATAAGTATGTTGAAAAGAATTCTGCCACGGCTGATGAATTGCTCATTGAAACAACATCGGGAGTAACCCACATTTCAGCCGACATAATAACCTATATCGAGGCTTTCGGGAGAAAAACGCAGGTACACTTATCCGACGGAACAATTATTGATTGCACAATGAGTATCAGCTCATTTTCGGCAAAGCGGCTAAAAGGATTTGCGAGCTGCCACCGCTCGTATATTGTGAATCTTCGGTTTGTGCGGAGTATTGGCAAGGCAAATATCTCTATTGATAGCGGAGATATTTTACCGCTTTCTCGGCGACTTTTCAAAGAAGTAAATGAGAAATTTATTCAGTTCTATACGAAAGGATAAAGTTATGGAAAACGCAATAACAGATATAAATATAGTCGAAAGAAAATTATTATCTAATATTAAACGACGTCCTGGTATGTATATTGGTGAAATGTCTTTGAAGTTCTTACAACACTTTTTCAACGGTTACAACTGTGCAGCTGAATTACATTTCAATGATGAGAAACACCATATTTTGCCTGAGGGTTTTAACGATTTTGTTGCTGTCAAGTTGCTTGGTCATAACAAGACAGTGTTTAATTATTGTTCATTGATTTACGAAACTGAAGGTGACGAAGAAAAAGCTTTTAATATGTTTTTTGAACTACTTGATGAATGTCTGATAAGTCAAGGGTTTGAACCTATAAGTGATTGTGAGGACTAAAATGAAAATAGCAATCATACTATGTGCGGTAATCTTATTCTCAGTACTCTGCGTTATAGGATTTTTCCTGCTCCGCCGCACCCTCTACAATATGATAGACCGCCGTATAGAGCGGTTTCAGAGCGAGCTTATCGAAAAGCAGGTGCGTGAAATACAGAATATGTACAAGCAGGTACGGGGCTGGCGTCACGATTACCGAAACCATATTCAGAATATGAAGATACAGCTTGCACAGGGTAACTATGCCGAGCTTGACAGCTATCTTGACAGCCTTGCCGACGACCTCAACACGGTTGATACCGTCATCAAAACAGGGAACGTTATGGCGGACGCAATACTTAACAGCAAGCTGTCTGTTGCCGAAAAGCTGAACATCAGGCTCAATGTCAAGGCAAATATCCCGAACAACATTCCGCTTTCTGACGTGGAGCTGTGTGCGCTGCTGGGCAATCTTCTTGACAATGCGGCAGAAGCCTGCGCCAAGATTCCCGAAAGTGAACGCTTTATGAGAATTTATATAGGCTGTCTGAAAAATCAGCTTTATATGTCAGTACAGAACAGCGCAGGCGATGTGAAGAAGGTTGCCGGACGTTACCTCTCCACAAAGCAATCCGAGGGCGAACACGGCTATGGCATTTTTAGAATTGACAGAGTTGCCAAAAAATACGGCGGTTATGTCAACAGACAGAACGAGGAGGGTGTTTTTGCAACCGAGATTATGGTGCCGCTTTGCGGTTAGCAGTACCATTCGTGCAGTATTTTGACCGTTCGTGCAGAAATCAACACGAACGGTCGTTTTTATGGTATAGTGATTGAGAGGTGAAATGAAATATGGTTAAGGTCACAAAATGGGACAAGAAAAAGAAAAACGAACAAAACAAGCGCAAATATAAGCTTCACGAAAATCTGCGATACATACTCTCGGAGATTTGGAAAAGCCAGCCTTTAATGCTTGTTTTGCTCCTTGTGGGGCTGATTGCTATTGTTGCGGAATCTCTTTTCACAACCTTTACGGGGAAATATGTTGTTGAGCTTGCCTTGGGAACATCATCAAGATTTCAGCTTGCGGTGATATGCCTTTTGCTTATTGTAGGCGAGCGGATTACAAAATATATCTGGAATGAAACGCAGGATTACTGCGGATATTACGGCAATTATAAATTTGCCTGCCATACGACCCGAAAAATCATACGCAAAAATATGTCTACGGACTACACAAACAATGAAAGCTGTAAAAACAGCAACGCCATACAAAAAGCGTGGGTAGGTTCTGATTATATATCGTATCAGACCTTGAGCACAATACAGTATTTTCTGTCGGCGGTTCTGCGTGTTGCGGCATACGGCGGAATACTTTCAATGCTTAGTCCCATTATGCTGTTAATTGTCGGAGTTCCTGCGATAGCAAGCTTCTATATCGAGCGTCATAAAATGATGTGGGTATGGAATATGTCGGATAACTGGCAGAAATATGTCCGTGAGCTTAATTATATAAGCGATGCAGGAAGTGATTTTTCAGCCGCAAAGGACGTTCGAGTTTACGGTATGGATAAGTGGTTTGTAAAGCTGTTCTCAAGGGCGTTCAATAACAGACTTAACTGGTATGAACAGCAGGACGAATGGTCTTTCAGGCATGACCTCGCCCGTGTGCTGATGGTGTATTTGTCAAACTTTGCCGCTTATGCCTGCGTAATCTATATGGTTGTAAACGGGGATATCGGTGCAGGTGATTTTGTGCTGTACTTTAATTCGATAGCCGATTTCAGCTGGGCGGTAAGGGAGGTTTTTGATAAGGCTTCGGGCTTTAACTGGCTTTCTGATAACATTTCATTTTCAAGGGAATACCTCGATATTGAGGATAAAACAAATCGCGGAGCAGGCGAAAAGCTTCCCACAGACGAATGTGAAATTGAATTTAAAAATGTAAGCTATAAATACAGCGGTGCAGAAAAGCCTACAATTAATAATATTTCCTTTAAGCTTAATAAGGGCGAACGGCTTGCACTTGTGGGACTTAACGGTGCAGGAAAAACAACTCTGATAAAGCTTATTTGTGGACTTTACGACCCTACCGAAGGCGAGATTTTACTGAATGGCAAGCCTGTGAACAGCTATAACAGAGATGAATATTTCAAGCTTTTCGGTGCAGTGTTTCAGGATATATGTGTTTTGCCCGTGACTATTGCGGAGAATGTTGCAGGGGCTGAAATTGACAATATCGATATGGGCAGGGTGTATGATTGTCTGAAAAAGGCAGGATTATATGATAAGGTTATGAGCCTGCCCGAAAAGGAAAATACCCGTCTTGTGAAATCTGTTTTTGAGAATGCAACGGAGTTTTCAGGCGGACAGACCCAGAAGCTTGCTCTTGCAAGGGCATTATATAAGGACGCTCCTATACTTTTACTTGACGAGCCGACTGCGGCACTTGACCCTGTTGCAGAGCAGAAAATGTATCTGAATTACGCTGATTATTCAAAAGGGAAAACTTCTGTTTTTATTTCACACAGGCTTGCTTCAACACGTTTCTGTGACAGAATAATTCTGATAGAAAACGGTGAAATTTCCGAGTGCGGAACTCACTCGGAGCTTATGGCGCAGAGCGGAAAATATGCACAGCTTTTTGAGCTTCAGAGCAGCTATTACAATGACGGGGAGGAGCAGATAAATGAGTGACAATAACGAAAAACTTCTTACGCCAAAGGAGAAACGGGAGATAATACGGCGAACGCTTAAGGCTGTGGGCAAGGCAGACAAGGGCTATATTGCGAGAGATACGATAAAATACTGCGTTGACCTTTCTGGCAATATATTTTCGATTATTCTGTCTGCACTTGTCATTGACGGAATTGCAGGGGCGAAGCCTATCGAAACCCTGCTGATTTATGCAGCGATATTTGTTGGTATTCAGGCGTTACTTTCCGTGATGCAAAGATTTCTTTTCAGACGTAATAATTATCATAGCTTCAGAAAAACCACAAATATGCAGAAAAGCCTTTGGCAAAAGGTTATGACTATGGATTTTGTTCACATTGAAAGCACGGATACGCAGAACAGGTATGCAAACGCATGGCGTCAGCCCGAAAACAGAACCGCAGGAATTGAGGCGCTATGCAACTATTTCAGAAACACTGTCGGCGGAGCTTTTATGGTGGTCTTAGGCGTTATTCTTATTATCCCGACAGCATTCAGAACACCTACCGAAACAGAGGGCTTTATCGGCTTTGTACAGTCAATATGGGGATTTACCGCAGTGGCGGTAATTGTGACAGCGTTGGAGCTTATAAAATCATTGGTGATAAATCCAAAAGCAATAGTAGGCTTTGAAAAAATACATAATGATAAAAATGTTATTATGGCAGACCGTGCAGCCATTTTTTTCAATCATTACGTATTAAATAACTACCGCAACGGCAAAGAGATAAGAATATATTCACAGCAGAGCCTTATTGAAAGGGAGCTTGACAAGGCACAGAAAACAAATTCTGACGGCTGGCTTCGGGGTTATAAAAATGCAATGCTGCCGAATTTTCTCTTTCAGCTTGTAAATATTCTGACCGAAATACTTATGTACGGCTTTGCGGTGTTAAGGGCGATGAGCGGAATGCTTACCCCCGGTGAGGTTATCGCTTTTGTGGGGTATTTCAGTGAAATATCCGCAGGCGTTTCGGAAATATCAGACGGAATGGGTCTGCTGAAAATAAC
>JBJESD010000159.1:0-23543 GCA_051882595.1 Oscillospiraceae bacterium
TTAAAGCAATGCTGGAGCCGTACATAAAAGGAGGCAGCAAGTCTTGAACAGAGGTTACTACATAGCCGCTAACGGCATGATAATGAACCAGCGCAAGCTGGATACTATCGGCAACAATCTTACCAATATGTCCACATCCGGCTATAAGGTGGACACCATACTCACTCAGAGGTTTGACGAGGCTATGGTGCTTGTTAAGCACAGAGAGGAGCTTTCGGGCACATTCGGACAGACCTATGTGGATACGTCCTACACAAATCTCGAGCAGGGCTCGTTTGAGTTTACCGACAGTCCCTTCGACGTGGGAATAAACGGCAATGTGTATTTCAACATCGCCTCCTACACGGGTCAGCAGATGCTTACCAGAAACGGTCAGTGGGAGCTTGACAGCGAGGGTTATCTCTGCCTTTCAAACTCCGGACGCATTCTTGGCGAAAACGGTGAGATTTATCTTGGCGACAAGGATTTCGTCATCAGCACCGACGGCACGATAACACAGGATGGCGAGGTCGTGGACAGACTGCTGCTTTCCTACATCAATCCGGAGGGCAACATCGACAAATTCGGGGCGAATATGTTTACCTCGGTGGACGCGGGTGCTGTGCCCGAGGGCGAGAAATTCGACATCATTCAGGGCGCATACGAGCGCTCCAACATCGACCTCAACTACGAGATGACAATGATGATGAACGCAAACCGCCTTTATGAGGCTTCCAGCTCTATCCTTAAGCTTATCGACGGACTTAACCAGAAGGCTTCGCGCATTTGCAAGCTCAACTGATAAAGGAGTACCAGCATGAATATAGCATTCCATACCGGAAAAACTGCGATGATAGCGCAGGCACAGGCGCTTAATATCTATGGCAACAACATCGCCAACATCAACACCACCGGTTATCAGACTCTGCGCCCTTCCTTTGCGGACTGTCTGTACTCGGTTCAGCGTGCGACAGAGCCCGATTGGCAGACAGGCCACGGTACATATATCCAGAAGTCGGACGTGATGTTCAGCGAGAGCCATTTCTACTACACGGACAGACCCCTTGATTTCGCCATTGCCGGCGAGGGCTTCTTCGCTGTGCAGGACAGGTACGGCGACATCAACTTCACAAGGGACGGCGCATTCTCTATGACGCAGGCGGAAACGGGCGAGTGGTATCTCGTCAGCGGCTCGGGCGAGTATGTGCTGGACTATGACATGAACAGGATAGTTGTTCCGTTCAACGACGAGGGAACGGTTGCTGACTATGACGAGCTTGCCGGAATGGTGGGCGTATTCGAGTTTGAAAACCCCTACGGCATTGAGGCGGCAAACACAAACCGTTACAGAGCCACACAAAGAAGCGGCGAGGTCACCGCAAACGAGAATATCGACAAGCTTCAGGGCGTGCTGGTCGTATCCAATGTGGAGCTGTCCGACCAGATGGTAAAGCTTATCGAGACCCAGCGCAGCTATCAGATAAGCTCAAGGGTCGTTACTACATCGGACGAGTTCACCAGAATAGCGAATAATCTGAGATAACCATAACTGAATTTACCGTTTCAAAGGAGGGCACAGTCGTATGCTTAAGAATTATGATGAACTTTCGCCGGGAGCAATTGACTGCCTGCGTGAAATTGGTAATATCGGCTCGGGAAGTGCTGCGAATGCCCTTTCATCTATGCTTGGAAAAGGCGTTGTTATGAAAGTCCCGGACGTCAGCGTTATGGACTATCAGCAGGTCATCGACCGAATGGGCGGTCCCGAAAAGGTCATCACCGGTATACTGGTGCGGCTGGACGGCGATATCAATGGAATGATCATGTTCCTGCTGGAGGACAGCTTTGCCGCAGTGGTGCTGGACACGTTTTTGCAGTGCAGCAACGTTTCTGTGATGTCGCTTGATGAGACCCAGCTTTCGGTTATCCGCGAGATGGGCAACATCATGGCAGGCAGCTATCTCTCGGCGCTGTCACAGCTTACGGGGCTTACTATCGACATGAGTGTGCCGTCAATGACGGTGGATATGCTCGGCGCTATCATGAGTGTTCCTATCATTGAGTTTTCTGAGGTCGGCGACAAGGTGCTGTTTATAGATGACGGCTTTGTTATCGACGGAGTTGACATAAAGTCCAATATTATTCTGATACCGGAGATGGCTTCTCTGGCGACATTAATGACTAAGCTGGGTGTTATATGATGGGAAGTTTTACGGTCGGTATATCCGATTTAAAGGTGTGCAGGTCGCCTGATGTACTTGTAACATATGCGCTTGGCTCATGCGTTGGAATATGTATGATCGACGAGCTGTCCGGAGTTGGCGGTTTGTCGCACATCATGCTTCCCGACAGTACTCAGTCATCAAGCGGCAAGGATATGCCGATGCGTTTTGCGGATACGGCTATTCCGCTGCTTATCAGCAAGATGGTGGCGCTGGGCGCAAAGAGATCAAACCTGAAAGCTAAAATAGCAGGAGGCGCGGTAATGTTCGCCACAACAAACGACCGCTTCAACATCGGCGAGCGCAACATTGTCGCAGTCACCGACGCGCTGCGCAAAGAGGGTATCCCCATAGTAGCAAGGGATGTGGGACTGAACTACGGCAGGACGGTCTTTTTCTATCCCGAGACGGGTATAATGGAGGTCAAGGCTGCCGCAAAGGGCACCACTCAGCTGTAACATAAAAATCAGATCACCGGGGAGATAATGCTTCTCGGTGATTTTAGTATACATTAATGTATGAAGCTTTGTATAAGGTTTTTTTCGCAAAAACACGCGGATTTTATGCCGTACTGCCGCACTCTACGATGCGTGGAGTGGCTTTATTGTGCCATTCTACGTCTCGTGGGTGGTCTTTTTGGATGGCTTGTGCTATGATGTGCTCAAGGAGGGAAACGAAATGGATCAGAGAAAGATCGGGGGCTTTATCGCTCAGATAAGAAAGGAAAAGGGACTGACTCAGCGTCAGCTTGCCGACGAGCTTCTTATCAGCGATAAGACTGTATCAAAGTGGGAGACCGGCAAGGGGCTTCCCGAGGTATCGCTTATGATGCCGTTATGCAATACCCTTAACATCACAGTAAACGAGCTGCTCTCGGGAGAGCGTATCCCCGAAGAGAGCTACAAGAAGAAAGCGGAGGAAATTATGGTTGATTTAGTAAGAGAAAAAGAAGACAGCAAAAAGAAGATAATCCTGTCGGTGATAGCTGCGGTTACTTCTTTGCTTGCGGCGGTAACAATAATAGTGATCGCAGGCTCATTTGAAATGGAAACGCCGATAAGAGCGCTGCTTATCGCGATAGGAGTTGTAGTAATGTTAGGCGGTATCATTGTTGCGGCGGCGCTTGAGATGAATGCAGGCACGTTCGAGTGCCGTCACTGCAAGCATCGCTTTGTTCCAACAATGGGCGCATACATCGCAGGTCCGCACTCCATCACAACGAGATATCTCAGATGTCCCGAGTGCGGTAAGAAGAGCTACTGCAAGCGCAGACTTACACATTAACGCAGGGCGGTTAAGCTGGCGATTTTCGGCAGTCTGTAAAGGTGACTTTTTGAAAAGCTGAATGGAGGAGAACAATTGTTTTCCTCCATTTGTTTGTATGAATGATCGTTTTTGCACTGATGGGCATTTTATGCTTTGACGTACTAACTGAATATTAGCTAAACTGCCCATATTTTCATCATTGAAATTGTTAATAAATTCTCAGAAAAAACCTTTTTGCCTATTTACAAAACAGAAGAAATGTGATACAATATAAGGTGCAAAATAGAAATACTATGCTCGCGCATTCTGCGCGCACATGGGATTTTCTGATATTTTAAGGAGGATAATACCAATGGCTAGACAAAAGCTTACGATGGACGGTAACAACGCCGCAGGTCACGTTTCCTATGCGTTTACTGATCTCGCTGCAATTTACCCCATCACCCCCTCTTCCGTAATGGCTGAGGTAACTGATTCCTGGGCTACCGCAGGCAGAAAGAACATTTTCGGCGAAACCGTAAAGGTCGTTGAAATGCAGTCCGAGGCAGGCGCAGCCGGCGCTGTTCACGGCTCTCTTTCCGCAGGTGCTCTGACAACAACCTACACCGCTTCTCAGGGTCTGCTCCTGATGATCCCCAATATGTATAAGATCGCAGGTGAGCTGCTTCCCTCTGTTATCCATGTATCTGCTCGTGCACTGGCTTCTCATGCCCTCTCTATCTTCGGCGACCACAGCGACGTTTACGCTTGCCGCCAGACAGGCTATGCTATGCTGTGCTCCACCAACCCTCAGGAGGTTATGGACCTCGGCGCTGTTGCTCACATGGCTACACTTAAGGGCAGAGTTCCTTTCCTGCACTTCTTCGACGGCTTCAGAACCTCTCACGAGATCCAGAAGATCGAGGTTTGGGACTACGACACTCTCGCAAAGATGGTTGACTGGGATTCCATCCAGGCATTCCGCGACAGAGCGCTCAACCCCGAGAACCCCGTTCTCCACGGCACTGCTCAGAACCCCGATATCTTCTTCCAGTCACGCGAGGCTTGCAACAAGTACTACAACGCTATCCCCGAGGTAGTTACAGAGTACATGAACAAGGTAAATGCCGAGATCGGCACAGACTACAAGCTGTTCAACTACTACGGTGCTCCCGACGCTGAGGAAGTTATCGTTGCTATGGGTTCTGTATGCGATACTATCGAGGAAACTATCGACTTCATGCTTTCTCAGGGCCGCAAGGTTGGTCTTGTTAAGGTTAGACTGTACAGACCCTTTGTTTCTTCTGCTTTTGTTGACGCTATTCCTGCAACAGTTAAGAAGATCTCTGTTCTTGACAGAACAAAGGAGCCCGGCTCTCTCGGCGAGCCTCTGTACCTCGATGTTGTTGCTGCTCTTAAGAAAGAGAACAAGTTCCAGGATGTTCCCGTATTTACAGGACGTTACGGTCTTGGTTCCAAGGACTGCAACCCTGCACAGATCATCTCTGTTTACAACAACACAGAAAAGCCTGTATTCACAATCGGTATCGAGGATGATGTTACAAACCTCTCTCTGCCCATCACAGAGAATCCCAACACAACTCCCGAGGGTACGACCTGCTGCAAGTTCTGGGGTCTTGGTTCCGACGGTACTGTTGGTGCCAACAAGAACTCTATCAAGATCATCGGCGACCACACAGATATGTATGCACAGGCTTACTTCGCATATGACTCCAAGAAGTCCGGCGGCGTAACCATCTCTCACCTGAGATTTGGTAAGAGCCCCATCAAGTCTACATACTTTGTAAACAAGGCAAACTTCGTTGCCTGCCATAACCCCTCCTATATCGACAAGTACGATATGGTTCAGGACGTTGTTCCCGGCGGTACATTCCTGCTTAACTGCCAGTGGTCTGTTGACGAGCTGGACGAGAAGCTTCCTGCTCCCGTTAAGGCTTATATCGCAAAGAACAACATCAACTTCTACATCATCAACGCTATCAAGGTAGCTAAGGAGATCGGTCTGGGCAACAAGACCAACACAGTTCTTCAGTCTGCGTTCTTCTCACTTGCTAATATCATCCCTGCTGCTGAGGCTGTTGATTACATGAAGCAGGCTGCTTACAAGTCCTTTGCTAAGAAGGGCGACGAGATCGTTAATATGAACTACGCTGCTATCGACAGAGGTGCAGGCGAGGTTATCAAGGTTGACGTTCCTGCTGCATGGGCTGACGCAGAGGGCGCTATGCCTGTTGCTAAGGCTGAGGGCACAGATAAGAAGCTTGTTGACTTCGTTAACAACATCCTTATCCCCGTTAACGCTCAGAGAGGCGACCAGCTGCCCGTATCCACATTCGTTGATATGGCTGACGGTACATTCCCCCAGGGTGCTGCTGCTTACGAGAAGCGCGGTATCGCTGTTGATGTTCCCGAGTGGATTCCCGAGAACTGCATCCAGTGTAACCAGTGCTCGTTCGTATGTCCTCACGCAGTAATCCGTCCTATCGTTATGAACGACGCTGAGGCTGCTGCTGCTCCCGCAGGTACAAATCTCAAGGATGCAACAGGTCTGCCCGGTCTTAAGTACACAATGGCTATCTCCACACTCGACTGCACAGGCTGCGGCGCGTGCGTACAGGCTTGCCCTGCAAAGACAAAGGCTCTTGCTATGAAGCCCATCGAGGAGATGATCGGCAAGAACCAGCAGGCAGGTTTCGACTATGCAGTTAAGGAAGTTGCTGACAAGCCCGAGGTATTTGCTAAGTTTGCTGATACTACAGTTAAGGGCTCTCAGTTCAAGCAGCCGCTGCTCGAATTCTCCGGCGCTTGCGCAGGCTGCGGTGAGACACCTTATGCTAAGCTCATCACACAGGTTTGCGGTGAGAGAATGTACATTGCTAACGCAACAGGCTGCTCTTCTATCTGGGCAGGCTCCGCTCCCTCCACTCCTTATACAAAGAATAAGGAAGGCAAGGGTCCGGCTTGGGGCAACTCACTGTTCGAGGATAACGCAGAGTTCGGTCTGGGTATGTTCCTTGCTCAGGATACACTGAGAAACAGAGTTATGAAGAAGGTAGAGGCTCTCAAGGAGAACGCTAAGCCCGAGACTCAGGCTATCATTGATACATACCTCGAGACAAAGGACGACGCTAAGGCTAATGCAGAGGCTACAAAGGCACTTGTTAACGCACTGTCTGCTTGCGACTGCGAGGGCGCAAAGGAGATCCTCAAGGCTAAGAACTACCTCTCCAAGAAGAGCCAGTGGATTCTCGGCGGCGACGGCTGGGCATACGATATCGGCTACGGCGGACTTGACCATGTAATTGCTTCCCGCAAGAACGTTAACATCTTTGTATTCGATACAGAGGTATACTCCAACACAGGCGGTCAGGCATCCAAGGCTACTAACGTAGGTGCGGTTGCACAGTTTGCTGCCGGCGGTAAGGACGTTAAGAAGAAGGACCTCGCAGGCATCGCAATGAGCTACGGCTATGTTTACGTTGCACAGATCGCTATGGGTGCCGACAAGAACCAGTGCCTTAAGGCTATTGCAGAGGCAGAGGCTTATGACGGACCTTCTCTGATCATCGCTTACGCTCCCTGCATCAACCACGGTATCAAGGGCGGTCTGACCATCGCTCAGCAGGTTGAAAAGGAAGCTGTTGAGGCAGGTTACTGGCATCTGTTCCGCTTCAACCCTGCACTTGCAGCACAGGGCAAGTCTCCCTTCTCTCTCGACAGCAAGGCTCCGACAGGAGATTACCAGGCATTCATGATGAGAGAGGTACGCTACAACTCTCTGATGCGTGCTAATCCCGAGAGAGCTACTGCTCTGTTCAATATCGCTGAGCAGAATGCTAAGGACAAGTACAAGCACCTTGTTGAGATGGACAAGATGTACAAGGCTGAGTTCGAGGGCTGATATCACGCTTAACAGCATGATGTGCTGACTCAGCGCTTAGTACTGGCGCTGTATAGAAATTACAAAGCCGCTTTTGATGACTATCGTCAGAAGCGGCTTTGATTTTTATTGCTTTTCAGTGCATCACAAAAAAGTTGACAATATTCTTAAGATGTGGTATAATTATACTGGTTAATCATGGATTACATGGTTTCAAGGTAATAATATATGTTACGGGAACTTGTTCCCGTAAGCAGCCGACAGGCTGCCGCCGCAAAGCGGCGAGCATATATTTCAAGGTTCGCTCAGCCGTCCGAATCTTTGATTCGGAAAACGGCGTGCGGTTCTTATAATATATATTTTTTTCCTGCTTTACGTTTGCTTGCAGGACGGTGTTATGTAACACCATGGAGGACAAAATAATGTCAGACACTACAATATTGATCAATCAGCATGACTATATGCGCCAACGCGGCGTTAGGCCTGCCATGCTGCTTCTGCTTGAGCCGGGTATGCCGCCAAAGCCTATCTTGCTTGGTAACCATGTTTCGATCGGCAGACAGGTGGATAATTCCGCTGCGGATTTACAGATAAAGTCCTGTATCGTCAGCAAGGCTCACGGCGAGATTTTTCTCCAGCCGATGGATCATTCATATTACTATGTTGATACCAAGAGCCTTAACGGAACCTTTATCAACGGAGAGAAGCTGCCGATTACAACTCCGCGCGGCAGCGTTCCGTTAAGACTTACCGATGGCGATATTATAAGAATTGACAGAAGCACGCTTGATGTTCCGCATCCGGAAGCAGTTCTGATGCTGTTTACCACCAGCCTTGACCCCAATGCCCAGTGGAATATGATGCCAATTGGGCAGCAGAATATGATAACCATAGGAAGAAGCGCTTCCAATATGCTAAGGCTGGACGACTTTATGGTATCCGGCGAGCACGCGAAGCTTGTACGCAACGGAGCGGACTGGTTCATTTTCGACTGCGACAGCACCAACGGCGTTATACTAAACGGCAAGCCGCTTACTCAGCCCATGAAGCTGAATAAGTACGATGTTATCCGCATTTGTGATACTATCATCATCTTTGAGGGCGATCTGCTGTACTTTAACGCTGTGCGTCAGAACAACTGTTCAATGGTGGTCGATATCAAGACGCGCTCGGTAAACTTCGGCAAGAGGATACTGCTTAAGGACATCCATGCGGAGTTTGAGGGCGGAGATTTCGTGCTTATTCTGGGCGGCTCGGGCGCGGGCAAAACCACGCTTATCAAGTCCATGCTTGGCGAGGACAGGGCGGACGGCAAGATAGTGCTTGACGGTATAGACCTTTACAAGAACTTCAAGAGTGTAAAGTCGCGTATCGGCAAGGTGCCGCAGATGCTTACGCTCAGAAAGAACGATACGCTGCGCCATACTCTCATTGACACCGCGCAGATGAAGCTTGGCGGCAAGTACAGCAATGCCGAGATATTGGAGCGCGTTGACAGCGTGCTTGACCATGTAGGTATCACAGAGCACCAGTACAAGCTGATAGGACAGCTCAGCGGCGGACAGCAGAAAAAGGCTGCCGTGGCAAATCAGCTTGTCGGATTTCAGAAGGTGTTCATCTGCGACGAGCCTGACTCCGGACTTGACGCGGCGTCCAGAATGCAGCAGATGGAGATACTGAAGGATATCTCTAAAGAAAACAAGATAGTAATGGTTATCTCGCACCAGCCCGACGACGCGGTATCGGTTGACGCAAACGGCAATCGCACACCGCTGTTTACCAAGGTGCTTGTGCTTGCGCGAAGCAGCACAGACGCGGCAGGTCATCTCGCTTACTTCGGACGTATAGAGGATGTATACGGCTATTTCGGGGTTCAGCGGTTACAGGATATAATGCTGGAGATCAATCCTGCCTCTGAGGGCGGAAAGGGTCTTGCGGATATGTATATCAATAAATTCAACGCGTTATCAGGGAGGTAATTAAGTGGAAGGTGCATCGTTTGGCAGGCAGACGGCGGTTTATTTCAGAAAAGTCGCCAGAATTGCCATGACCGAAAAAGTATGGAAGTATGTTGTGTTCTCGGTGATAATCTCGTTCCTTGTTGCGGCTGTTGTGGGCGACAAGATGTTTGATACTATGGAGAGCACCAAATCCGGTTTCTTTACCATTGCTTCGGCTTGTATCTGGATCGGTATATTCAACTCTATTCAGAGCATATGCAAGGAGCACGATACTATCCGTGAGGAGTACCGCGCAGGCGCCAGACTAAGCTCATACGTTACGGCGAATGTGCTTTGGCAGATCGTGATCAGCCTTGTGCAGAGTGCGATCATTCTCGGTGTATGTATGGTTTTCATTGATTTTAACACGGATGGAGTAATACTTCCGGCGCTTGTGGAGTATTTCATCACGATATTCCTGCTTGTTTCAGGTGCGGATATCCTGGGTATAATGATATCCTCGATAGCAGGCACTGCTACTACGGCGATGACTATCATGCCGTTTGTGCTGATACTTCAGCTTATCATGAGCGGTGTGCTGTTCGAGCTTGACGGCTGGTCGGAGATGATAGCCTACATCACATTCAGTAAGTGGGGCATGGGTGCATTCGGCAGTATTGCGGACCTCAACGGAGAGCATCTGCCGATGAAGATAAACGAGACGCTTAAGGCTGACTTCGGCTTTGAAATTCCGCACGCAAACGAAGAGTGCTATGAGAACACTCCCGAAAATCTGCTTATATGCTGGGGCTGCTGCGCTGCGGTTTCACTGGCGTGCTACTTTATCAGTATTATCTGTCTTAAGATAAAGAACCGCGGTTCGTGATATCCATTACATCAAAAAAGCGGCATCCGTTAGTTGGATGCCGTTCAGTCTGTCGATAAACCGCCATCTGCGGCGTCAGCCCAGCTACGACAGCCACAAAGGCTAGTCGTAGCTGCGCTTCCTAGCATCTGACGATTTCTCGACAGCCTGGGAAAGATACTATTTCGACAAGCTATGACGGCATCCGTATAACGGATGCCGTCGTTGTTATTGGTGTCAGCACAATTGTTAATCGCTGCTTATTGGGGTGGAGATCATTATTCTGTCCACCGTGCCATCGTCAGGCAGGGTGTATATTGTGATAGTGCTGTTATTCTTTCCCTCGATTTTATATATGATGTAAGCGGTGCTTTTGCGCACGGTGAATTCCACAGACTTAAGCTTTTTTGAAAGCTCACGCTCGGATGAGCCTACCGTTATTCCGGCGAGTGAGGCTATACTCATTTTATCATGGATTGTGAAGCTTTCAAGCTTTGCATTTTTTAACGCCTGAGCTTTGGAGGAGTCGTTTATCGCCTTTATCATTGAGGTCGATCCCTTGTATGACAGGCTGATGAATTTCGAACTGTGTGCCTCCAAAGTGGTGTCAGCGATATCGTTGACGTCCTTCCAGCCGTTTTCCAGCAGGTCTTTGACGGTGATAGGCATACTGTAATACTTATCCCCGATCATGATTACCGGCATACTCAAATCGTCGGTGTTTGCTTTTACTCCTCCTGCGAAAAGAAGGATAATTCCCACTAAAAGCACGGTAAATGCCGCTATTCCTGCGACAATAAGCGTGGTCTTGCGATTGGGCTTTTTCTTGCCCGGCTTATTGTTTGTCTCAATATAGGTCTTGTCGATGACGGTACGGATATAGCGGCGAACGATGGTCACAGTGCCGTTTGGATTTACATGAGCCTCGGCTTTTATATCGCCGATCGTAGCGGTTACGTCCTGTGCAAAGGAACATCCGTTTTCTGCGCGCAGCGTCAGTATCACGGAGTACACCTTATCGGCGCGGAACGCGCTATGATCTACGGGAGAGTCACCATCCATCCAGCGGCATGAGGTGATCGTAATATTGCTGTCCTTTATCTTTGCCTCGGGGAACGGCATATCGGTGAAAGGCACGGGCATCAACACGGTTATCGTATCTATTACCTTATTGCCGTTATTGTATACGCCTTGCGATACGCTCTCGCGAACCGATATCGGTGATCCGGTGGTTTGCCCGGTGACAGGGCCGCTGACGGGTCCGCTGACGGGACCGCTGACAGGTCCGCTGACGGGTCCGCTGACGGGACCGCTGATAGGTCCGCTGACGGGTCCGCTGACGGGACCGCTGATAGGTCCGCTGACGGGACCGCTGTTTGTACGGGGATAATTCTGAGATTGCGATGTGGAAGGCTCCGGCATGGAGGGCACTGCGGCAATGGGCGGTTGGGAGGATACGGCAGGGCTGCCGGATGTATTGCCGTACAAGTCATTGATGAGCTCCCTGACGTTCTGGTAGCGGTTCTGCTTAAGCACGCTGATACCTTTCATGATGACGCGCTCGAATTGGGGAGTTACGTTTATACCCAGTGCGGACATCGGCTTAACCTCGTCCGAGATAACGCGGTCGGTAGCAATATCGGGGACTATGCCGGTCATGCAGCGGTAGATCGTTGCACACAGTGCATAGATATCTGTCCACGGACCCTGCTCTCGTTTTGTTCCGTATTGCTCGATAGGTGCGTAACCCGGCTTTACTATAATAGAGGAGCTTCTGTTGGCGGCGGAGGCATAACCGCGTGCCGCACCGAAGTCGATAAGCTTTGCCGTGCCGTTTACGACCATTATGTTATCGGGGCTGATATCGCGGTGCAGCAGGCTTTCTGCGTGTATTTTCGCCAGTGATGTAATTATAGGATACATCAGGGTCTTTATCTCGGTTTCGTTGAACAGCTTTCCGCTTTTGAGTATCTGCTTAAGCGTGCTGCCCCTGAGATATTCCATTACTATGTACACGGTGTTATTCTCGCGGAAGAAATCGCGGACATTAACGATACCGGGCTGTCCCGAAAGGCGCGCAAGCGTTCTTGCCTCGTCATGGAAGCCGTCGCGTCCCTTGCGGAATATCGCTTCGGTATTTTCGTTGTTTTTGTCTATGCTTACCACGCTGTTGTCGTTGGCGTTTCCGTTGGCGCCTCTGCTGACATAACCCGACAGGTAGTACTCCTTTATTGCAACGGTAAGCTCGAGGTTCTGGTCAAAGCCGATATAGGTGATACCAAATCCGCCCTCGCCGATTGCTGCACCAACAATATATTTTCCGCCGCACAGCGTTGTGCCCGGACGCAGGTGATGCTTTGGCGCGGTCGGCTCGCCAAAGGGCTTTCCGCATTGCTCGCAGAAATTAGTTATACTATTGTTGTTCTGTTTCATGCAGTACAAACAGAGCTTCATTTTATTTCATCCTCTCGAAGTTAGTGGGTTTTTATCAGCACGATTGCAGAGCTGTTGTCCGGTTCGCTGACTGTTGACCTGCGCGCTTCCTTTATCATTCGCGTAAGCCAGTCTGCGGCGCTTTCGGCAGCGGCAAGGCAGTCAAGCATCTGCTGCTCGGTTATGCGCTCCCAGAAGCCGTCCGAGCATAACAGCAGCGCGTCGTAATCGTCGGGTATCTCGGTGATGTCCGCCTTGACCGTTTCGCCTGCTCCCAGTGCGCGCGTAAGTATGCTTCTGTCCTCGTGGCCGCGTATACGGTCGGGAGTTATTTCGCCCACCGAAACGGCAAGCTGCGCTCCGGAGTGGTCGGTGCTCTGAAATACTATTCCGCGGTTTTTGAATGCGTATATTCTGGTGTCGCCCACTGTGGCGGCTATTGTTCTGCCATCGGTCAGCAGTATCATGGCTATCGTTGATTTGCACTTTATCGAGGTTTCCTGCTGAAGCTCGAGTATTGCTGCATTGATGTCGGATATAGTCTGTGCAATATCATATTCGCCTTTAAGAAAGCAGGAGGATAAGCTGCGTATCACTGCTGCGGAGGCTTCGTCGCCTCCTCCGTGGCCGCCAAGTCCGTCGGCTATCGCAAGAAGCGTATCGCCCAGTTTGTTTGAACCCATGTATACGGAGTCCTCGTTGCAGCTTCGGCTGCCGATTTCCGTGTAACCGTCGTATGTATACAAATTAATCTCACCCTCCCCGGGTTTTCTTACATATAATAATTATATCACACATTTTTCAGCTTTACAAGAATAATAATTCACATATTGTAATACCGATTTGAATGAAGAGTATACATTAATATGAAAAAGTTGAGATACAACGCTGTCACGCGCTGCAAGCTGACCTGCACGCGCGTGACATTGCGTTGATATTAAGCGTTTTCCTGTCTGCTTTTGATAAGGCTTGCATAAAAGCCGTTTTGTGCCATAAGCTGGTCGTGGGTGCCCTGTTCTACGATGTGACCCGATTTCATAACGAGGATGCAGTCCGCTTCGCGGATAGTGGAAAGGCGGTGGGCGACGACAAAGCTTGTTCTGCCCTCCATCATGCGGTTGAATGCGCTTTGTATGCGCATTTCGGTGCGTGTATCAATGCTTGAAGTCGCCTCGTCCAGTATCAGCATCGGCGGCAGTGTAAGCATTACCCTTGCTATGCTGAGCAGCTGCTTCTGACCTTGCGAGAGGTCGCTTCCGTCGCTTATCACGGTGTCGTAGCCCTGCGGAAGTCTGCGGATGAAGCTGTGCGCGTGCGCCGCTTTCGCCGCGGCTGTTATCTCTTCAAGCGTGGCGTCCGGTCTGCCGTAGGCGATGTTGTCGCGCACGGTGCCCTTGAACAGCCATGTTTCCTGCAGAACTATACCGAAATTGCTGCGCAGGCTGTTGCGCGTAAGGTTTTTTATCGGCTCTCCGCTGACTCTTATCTCGCCTGACACTACATCATAAAAGCGCATAAGCAGGTTGATTAGCGTGGTTTTTCCACAGCCCGTAGGACCTACGATGGCGATATGCTGACCGCTTTTTACGTTCAGCTCAAGGTTTTCGATAAGCGGCTTTTCGGGCAGGTATGAGAAGCTTACGTTGTCAAGAACGACGTTTCCGTCACATTCGGAAAGGACAGTGCCGTTTTCGTCCGAAACCTCGGCGGGCTCGTCGATAAGCTCGAATATTCTGCCTGCGGAGGCGATTGCGTTCTGGAGCTCGGTGACTACTCCGGAGATTTCGTTGAACGGCTTGGTGTATTGGTTTGCGTATTGCAGGAAGCAGGAAAGTCCGCCGATGGTGAACGCGCTTCCCGAGGTGATTACATTGAGTGCGCCGAATACGCCTACGCCTGCATAAACAAGGGAATTGACAAATCTGGTGCAGGGGTTGGTCAGTGCGGAGTAGAACTGAGCGCGTCTGCCGCAGACGTTAAGGCGCTCGTTGATATCATCGAAGCGCTGCTGCGCAGGAGCTTCATAGCCGAATGCCTTTACAAGCCGTATGCCGCCGATGTGCTCATCAATAAAGCCGGTAAGCTCGCCCTTTAGTCTTGACTGCTCGCGGAATTTATTGAAGCACAGCTTGGAGATTACCGCTGCTACGGCGAAGGAAACAGGTGTTATCAGCACAACGACAAGCGTTATTTTGACGTTCAGCGACAGCATGAAGAAAAGCGTTCCGAGTATGGTTACCACACCGGTAAAAAGCTGCTGAAAGCCCTGAAGAAGTCCGTCGGAAACCGCGTCCACGTCATTTACCACGCGGCTGATTATATCGCCGTGGGCGTTGACATCAATATAGGACAGCGGTATGTTCTGTATACGTGCGAAAGCGTCCGTGCGCAGCGCCTTTACGGTACGGTGAGTAATCGCGTTGGTGCAGAAGTACATCAGCCACTGGAATACGGCGACCAGCGGTATTATCACCGCTATTTGGATAAGAATAGGCGACATCGCCTTGAAATCCGCACCGTTTTCCGAGATGCAGTCGATCGCTCTGCCGATAAGCACGGTAGTGTACAGCGACATCAGCACGCCGGCTGCGGCGCACACCAATGCGACGGCGACCAGCCAAAGCTGAGGCTTTACATATTTCAAAATGCGCATAAGCGCGCCTTTTTTGTTTTTGGCTGCCACTGCTTATCCCTCCCTTTCCTGCTCGGCAAGCTCTTCCTCGGTATACTGCGTAAGGCATATCTCGCGGTAGGTCTTACATTCCTTAAGCAGCTCGGAGTGGGTGCCTATTCCCTCGGCTATACCGTCGTCCAGCACGATGATCTTGTCGGCGTGGCGTATGCTGTTTGCGCGCTGCGATACGATTATGCAGGTCATATCGAGTTTTTTAAGCGCTTTTCTGAGTGCTGCGTCTGTCGCGTAGTCAAGCGCGCTGGAGCTGTCGTCCAGTATAAGTATCTCGGGGGATTTTGCGATTGCTCTTGCAATGGAAAGGCGCTGCTTTTGTCCGCCCGAGAAGTTCTTGCCGCCTTGAAGTATGCGCGCGTCAAGTCCGCCGTCAAGCTTGTCGGTGAACTCCTTAGCCTGAGCGGTTTCGAGGGCGGAGTATATTGCTTCGTCTGTGATGTCGGGTCTGCCCATGGTCATGTTTTCGCGCAGGGTGCCGCTCAGCAGCTCGGTTTTCTGCGGCACTATGCCGATAAGTCTGCGAAGCTCGCTGTCGGGATACTGCTTTATGTCTGCGCCGCTTATCAGCACGCTGCCCTCTGTTGCGTCATAGAAGCGCGCTATCAGATTGACAAGGGTGGATTTGCCCGAGCCGGTGCCTCCGATGATTCCCAATACCTCGCCCCTGCCGAGTGTGAAGCTGATATGCTCGAGGGATTTTTCCGCGTCTTTTCCGTCGAGATAGGAGAAGCTTACATCCCTGAATTCAATCATGGGAGCGTCGGGGTCGGTTTTTGGCATTTCGTCCGCGCTGATTATGCTGGGCTTTGTGTCGAATACCTCGTTAATGCGCTGGGAGGACGCCGCAGCCTTGGTGAAGATAGAAACCAGATTTGCAACTACAACGAGCGCAAGCGAAATCTGCGTCATGTAGTTTACAAGGGCGATCACCTGTCCCTTTGTAAGTCCGTCAACGGTGACCATGCTTCCGCCGAAGTATACGATAAGCAGATATGCGACATTTACGGTGATGAAGATAGCCGGATTAAGCAGCGCGTTTACTCTGCCTGCTTTAAGCGCGAAGCGGCGGTATTCCTCGGTGCTTTCCTCGAAGCGCTGCATCTCATGCTGCTGACGGGAAAAGGCGCGGACAACTCTTACGCCTGCGAGGTTTTCACGCGTTATGCGTGAGATACCGTCAAGGCTTTTCTGCTGGCGCTTGAACAGCTTTACGGTGGCTGTCATCACGGGGTACATTATCAAAACGATTGCAGCCATACAGCCAAAGAAGATGATGGACAGTTTAAGGTCGATAGTCATTGCCATTATCGTTGCGCCGATAACAAGGAACGGTGCTCTGATAACAAGGCGTATCAGCATGGCAACGGCGGTCTGAACCTGGTTTACATCGTTGGAGATGCGTGTTACAAGCGCAGGAGTGCCGAGGCGGTCTATCTCCTTATAGGACAACGAATTGATGTGAGCGTACAGGTCGCTGCGCAGCTTGGTGCCTACTCCCTGAGAGGCTACGGATGCGAGATACTGGCACACAAGCGTAAAGGAAAGTCCGCATATTGCAAAGATGATAAGCTTTACTCCGCCGCGCCATACTATGTCGGTATTGTCTGCCATTACGCCGTTGTCGATAATATCCGCCATAACAAGCGGCACAATAAGCTCGAAAATCGCTTCGATAAGCTTGCACGCAGGTCCAAGGGAAACGTGCAGCTTGAAATACTTAAGATATTTTGCAAGTCTTAACAATTTAATCCTCCGGATAACTGCATATCAGCGCTGCATGGCAGATACTGTAATATGCTGATGATTATGTGTTAAGGCAGACCGTGCAATTGCCGGAATACGCTGAGCTGCATAGGCATTATTGGCGAAAACCCGGGGTGCCTTAATCGTGCTAAGGATAAGTCTTTTCATAGTGTGATGAATACCGAAATCCTGCGGAGCTATTCGCAGGATTTTCGGAGTTTATTTGCCTTTGGCTGCGTTTATCGGTGCTATGATGGCTCAGCAGCAAGCTTTGCCGTTGCCATTATTTCACGCCTGCGCCTTTCATGATTCCCTCTACTACCTCGGGGAATTTCCACTCGTTGCCGTACAGCACACCGCGCTTAAGCAGACCAAAGGCTTCACCGCTGAGGAATGCGCCGTTGTCCCACCAGAATGCAGGAATACCCATCTGCTTGAACGTGCCGAAGAAGTACTCTGCCCATGCTGCGCGGAACTCGTCGTTTGCCACTGTGCGCGACTGTCCGTCATCGTCTTTGAGGTCGTAGTAACGCAGGCGTGCGCCTGTTTCGCCGATGATGACCGCGATGCCCTTGCTGACAAAAAGCCTGTTAAGAACATCTGCGAGGGTGTCTATCTCCTGCGTGCTGACCGGCTTTGACTCTACCCACTTTGCGCTGCCGTTATCTGCCAGTGCGAAGTTGTACGGGATATATGCGTGAACAGATACGATAGTGCGCTCGGGGTCCTTTATCTCCAGTGCTGAAAGGGCGGGCTCTCCGCAGTTTGCGGCATAGGGGCATATCATAAGGAAGCGGTATTCGTTGTTGCCGCCTGTTGCCCTTACCGTGTCGATGAATACGTTGTTGAGATAGTTAACGACAGCTCTGCCCTCGTCGCTGCCGCCGTTCCATTCCCACTGGGTGTTCTTCCAGCGCGGCTCGTTCATGCCCTCGAATATAAGGTGCTCGTCGTAGCCCTTGAATTCTTCGGCTATCTGAGTCCAGCACGCCTTAAGTTGGGCGGCGATCTCCTCCTGATGGTCGGGGTATGGCTGACACCACTCCTCGTGGTGGGTGTTGAGGATGATGTACATTTCGCGGTCATAGGCGTAGTCAACTACGGTTTTTATCCTTGCCATCCATTCGGGGTCGATGGTATAGCTTTCGTCCATATGTCCCTCCCATGTTACGGGGAGCCGGATAGCGTTAAAGCCGGCGTCCTTTACTGCCTGTATCATATCGGCGGTGGTTTCGGGGTTGCCCCATGCGGTCTCGCTCGAAAGTCCTGTGCCGGTAGCGTCAAGCGTGTTGCCGAGGTTCCAGCCGACATTTATCTTTGCGGTGAATTCTACTGCATTAAGGCTTGTATCAAACTCGTCGTTTATCACTGCTGCGGGAGCGTCCGCTTCTTCCGTCTGCACTGCGGACTGTGAGCCCGACAGGTTTTCGCTTGATGAACCGTTATCGGAGCATCCAACGGCGATACATCCGCACATTGCTGCCGCTAATATCATCGCTAATGTTCTTTTAAATCTCATACTGTGTCTCCTTAAGATTTGAATTACTTGCTTGTGCAACGCTTTGACGGATATCCGCTCATTTTTTTGAGGCGCTGCACCTAATACTATATATTATAAGAACCGCACGCCGTTTTCCGAATCAAAGATTCGGACGGCTGAGCGAACCTTGAAATATATGCTCGCCGCTCCGCGGCGGTCGGCTTTGCCGACTTATGAGAACTGCGTTCTCATAACATATATTATATACAAGATTTGCCGTGACGTCAAGTAGATATGCTTATTTTAGGGCAATGTTTCGATGTGATTTCTGTGCACCCGTGAAGCAGGGTTGAACGGATGTCTGATGATGAGTTTCTATACGTTTATACAACTATTTTTATATTATTCGGATATATGAGATTATTTATGCAATATTACTATATTCATGATATCAAATTAGGATTTAAAGTAAAAAACGCAGTGAAAAATGAAATGATATCGTTTTCAGCACTTGTAATTGTTTTTGATTTATAGTATACTTAAATATAGCGGCATTACTATGCCCTTATACTATATTTTGTGATGGATTTTGTTCCTCGTACTAATCACAAAGAAAGAAGGTTACTATGAAATTCGGCTATTTTGACGACGCCAACCGTGAGTATGTCATTACTTCTCCGCGCACTCCTTATCCGTGGATAAACTATCTGGGTACTCAGGGCTTTTTCTCTTTGATCTCCAACACCGCAGGCGGTTACAGCTTCTATAAGGACGCGCGCCTGCGCCGTATCACACGCTATCGCTACAACAATGTTCCGATAGATATGGGCGGCAGATACTTCTACATAAAGGACGGCGACACCATATGGAATCCCGGCTGGTCGCCCGTAAAGACCGAGCTGGACGCTTACGAGTGCCGCCACGGCATGGGCTACACCATCATCAGCGGTACAAAGAACGGCCTTAAGGCAGCGGCTACCTTCTTCGTTCCCCAGAACTACGACGGCGAGGTTCAGCAGCTGGTTCTCACCAACGAGAGCGGCTCGGCTAAGACCTTCAAGCTGTGGTCGTTTGCAGAGTGGTGCCTCTGGGACGCTCAGGACGACTGCACCAACTTCCAGAGAAACTTCTCTACCGGCCGTGTTGAGGTCGTTGGTTCTACCATCTACCACAAGACCGAGTACAGAGACAGACGCGATCACTTCGCATTCTACACCGTAAACGACGCTATCGACGGCTACGATACCGATCGTGACGCTTTCATCGGTCTGTACAACGGTTTCCATAATCCTCAGGCTGTTCTCGACGGCAAGGCAGCGAACTCCTTTGCCGACGGCTGGTCGCCCATCGCTTCCCACTACAAGGAGATCACCCTTGCTCCGGGCGAGAGCAAGACTCTCGTATTTATCCTCGGCTATGTTGAGATGCCTGTTGCCGAGAAGTTCGAGGCTGACGGAAAGACCATCAACAAGGCAAAGAGCAACGCAATGATCGAGAAGTACAACACTCCCGAGAAGGTTGCCGCAGGTCTTGCCGAGCTGAGAGAGACATGGGACAAGCTGCTTGGCATCCTCAACGTTGATACTCCCGATGACAAGGTTAACCGCATGGTCAACATCTGGAACCAGTATCAGTGCATGGTTACATTCAACCTTTCCCGTTCCGCTTCCTACTTCGAGAGCGGCATCGGACGCGGCATGGGCTTCCGCGATTCCAACCAGGACGTGCTCGGCTTCGTTCACCAGATCCCCGACAGAGCAAGAGAGAGAATTATCGACATCGCTTCCACCCAGTTCCCGGACGGTGGCTGCTATCACCAGTACCAGCCCCTTACCAAGAAGGGCAACGCTGATATCGGCGGCGACTTCTCCGACGATCCGCTTTGGCTCATTCTCTCCGTTTCCGCATACATCAAGGAAACCGGCGACTGGAGCATCCTCGATGAGATGGTGCCCTACGACAACGATATGTCCGTTGCACAGCCCATGCTCGAGCACCTCAAGGTTTCCTTCTACCACATCGTAAACAACCTCGGTCCTCACGGTCTGCCCCTCGCAATGCGTGCAGACTGGAACGACTGCATCAACCTTTCCTGCTACTCCGATACCCCCGGTGAGTCTTTCCAGACCTACACCAACCCCAAGTTCAAGGAAGAGGGCGGCTACTCCAAGATCGCCGAGTCCGTATTCGTCGGTGCGCTGTTCACATTTGCAGGTCCGAACTACGTTCAGATACTCAACCACCTCGGCAAGACCGACGAGGCTGCCGCTGCACAGGCTGAGATCGACAAGATGAAGAAGGCTATGATGGATTCCGCATGGGACGGCGACTGGTTCCTGAGAGCTTACGACGCAGAGGGCAAAAAGATGGGCTCCAAGGAGTGCGAGGAGGGTCAGATCTTCATCGAGCCGCAGGGCTTCGCTATCATGTCCGACATCGACAAGGAGGCTTCCAAGAAGACCCTCAAGGCAATTGATGAGAGACTCAACACCCAGTACGGTCTTGTTCTCAACAACCCTGCATTCACCAAGTACTATATCCAGTACGGTGAGATCTCCACTTACCCCGGCGGTTACAAGGAGAACGCAGGTATCTTCACACACAACAATGCATGGATCATCTGCGCTGCTGCATATGCAGGCGAGGGCGACCAGGCGTTTAAGTACTACTCCGAGATCGCTCCTGCATTCACCGAGGAAACTTCCGACATCCACAAGACCGAGCCTTATGTATACGGTCAGATGATCGGCGGTAAGGACGCAGGCGCTGATATCGGACAGACCGGCAAGAACTTCGGTCAGGGCAAGAACAGCTGGCTTACAGGTACCGCTGCATGGAACATGGTTGCTATCTCCCAGTACATTCTGGGTATTGCGGCAGACTTTGACGGTCTTAAGATCAACCCCTCCATTCCTCACGAGTGGGACGGCATGAAGGCAACACGTCAGTTCCGCGGCGCTGTTTACAATATCACTGTCAAGAACCCCGACCATGTTTGCGCAGGTGTTAAGAGCATGATAGTTGACGGCAAGCCCGTTGACGGAAATGTTATCCCTGTAATGGACGGCGGCGAGCACGAGGTTGAGGTAGTTCTCGGCTAAGGCTGACTAATAGTATTATTTCGGTGCATTTCATTATTTGGAATGCACCGATTTTGCTATATATCGGCGGCTGTTATTGAAATTTACGCGATGATGTGCTATACTTATCATATAGTGTCTGCACACTTATTGTATATGCGGCAGCTTAATTGGTTCAGGAGGTTGGTATGTTCAGTCAGATAAACAGCGTCGGACTTTTCGGGCTTAATGCTTTTTCGGTGACGGCGGAGGCAAGTATCTCGCCGGGTCAGCCGTATTTTGATATAGTAGGTATGCCGGACGTCGCGGTTCAGGAGAGCAAGTCGCGTATTCGCTCGGCACTCGGGCAGATGGAACTGAACAGGCTGCTCGGCGGCAGGGTGACGGTAAATCTTGCGCCTGCAAGCGTGAAGAAAATCGGCTCGATGTTCGATCTGCCGATTACTGTCGCCCTGATGAAGCTGGGCGGAGTTATCGAAGCTGATCTGGAGGACGCGGTTTTTATCGGTGAGCTTTCCCTCAACGGAGGGCTGTCGCCGGTGAACGGAGCGCTCAGCATGGTGCTGACTGCCGCCGCAAACGGCGCGAAGAGGATTTTCCTGCCAAAACAGAATGCCAAGGAGGCATCTGTCGCAGAGGGGATAGAGGTTTACGGCGTCGAGCATCTTTCGCAGCTGGTGTCGTTCCTTAACAGAGGGACCGGACTTTCGCCGGAGGAAAAGTATGTTCCTGCGGAAAAGGATATCAGACGCGCGGCGGATTTTGCCGAGGTTATGGGTCAGCAGAGCGCCAAATCAGCCATAGAAACCGCTGCTGCGGGTTCGCATAATATACTCATGCTGGGACCGCCCGGCTCGGGCAAGTCCATGCTTGCTAAACGCATTCCGTCAATTCTCCCGAGAATAACATTCGCAGAGAGCATCGAAACCACGCAGATACATTCGATAGCAGGAATAATCGACCCTGCCGAGCCGCTTGTGACGGAGCGTCCGTTCCGTGCGGTAAGTCATACCGCCTCGGCGGTGGGTCTGGTCGGCGGAGGCAGTATACCTCGTCCGGGTGAGATCTCGCTTGCCCACAACGGTGTGCTGTTTCTGGACGAGCTTCCCGAATTCGACAGAAAGGTACTTGAAACACTAAGACAGCCGCTCGAAAACGGAGAGATCAATATTTCAAGAGCGAGCGGTTCCGCCTGCTATCCGTGTGACATCATGCTGGTTGCGGCGATGAACCCCTGCCCCTGCGGCAATTATGGAAATCCCTTGAAGCAGTGCAGATGCACTCAGCAGCAGGTTACAAATTATCTCAACAAGATATCTCAGCCGGTGCTGGACAGAATTGACATCCAGATAGAGGTTAAGCCGGTGGAGTATGACGACTTGGCAAAGCGCACTCCGCAGGAAAGCTCTGCCGCAATAGCTGAAAGAATTCAGCGTGCAAGGGATATTCAGGCAAAACGCTTTGCAGGTACGGGTATTAAGAGCAACAGCGGAATAACCTCCGACATCATCGCGGAGGTGTGCAGGCTGACTCCTCAGGCAGAGGACATGATGCGCAGAGCCTTTGATAAGCTGGGAATGTCTGCGAGAGCCTATGACAGAATTCTTAAGGTCGCGCGAACCTGCGCAGACCTTGCAGGCAGCACCGATATCGAAACACAGCATCTGTCGGAGGCTATAAGCTATAGAAGCCTTGACAGAAAATATTGGAACAGATAATGTATATTTAGGCTCGCGCAGCAAAAGCTACAAAATGTTGAAAGATACAAAAATCTTATTGTTGAATATTTTGTCGAAAAGCGTATTGACATTTCAAGTGCAAAATGGTATAATACAAAAGCTGTCCGAAAGCGAAAGCCGAAAGGCAGTGCACATCGAGGCTGAAAAGAAGCGGAAAAGAATTTGAAAAAAATTTTTGAAACCACTTGACAAGCCGAAAAAGATGTGATATAATAGATAAGCTTCTT
>JBJESD010000160.1:0-5509 GCA_051882595.1 Oscillospiraceae bacterium
TATGCTATAATAACATATATCAAAAGTAGCTGCTTTGGGAGAAAGGAGTTATATGTTACCAAAGCAGAATAATTACAGCGTGGGCATCTATATGCGCCTGTCCAAAGATGATGAACGCACAGGAGAATCACTCTCCATTGACAACCAGAGGAAAATCCTCACCGACTATGTGACCGAGCAGGGCTGGACGATCTATGACGAATATATCGACGACGGAATTTCCGGCGTAAGCTTCGACAGACCCGGTGTACAGCGTATGCTCGATGATGCAAAGGCAGGCAGGATTAATTTGATAATCTGCAAAGACCTTTCCAGATTTGGAAGAAACTATATCCAAGTAGGTCAGTACACGGATTATATATTTCCAATGTACAATATCCGCTTTATTGCCCTCACGGATAACGTGGACACAGCCAATTCGCAGAGTGCAGGAATGGACATGATGCCGATTATGAACATTTTTAATGAGTGGCATTCCGCAAATACGTCCAAGAAGCTCCGAGCGGTCACCGAAGCAGGAGCAAAAGCTGGAAAATACAAATGCTCTTTTGCAGCTTACGGATATACCAAAGCAGATGACGGAAAGTACACACCGACCATTGATCCTGAAGCTGCCGCTGTTGTCCGCCGTATCTTTGAACTGAGGGCAAAGGGTACCGGTACAAAGAAAATCTCCGAGATACTCAATGCCGAAAATATCCTGCCGCCCTCTGATTATCTTTATCAAAAGCTCGGCAGGACAAATCCGCTCTCTATGACACATCTTTGGAGCAAGGAGTGTATTCACAGAATCCTCAAAAATCCGATCTACATTGGAACACTCGCACAGCAGCGCAGACCGACTGTCAGCTACAAAAATCACAAGCGTATTCCTACCAATGAAGAAGATTGGATCGTGATCGAACATAATCATGAGCCTATCATTTCGCAGGAACTGTGGGATAAAGTGCGTGAATATGAAAAATCCGTCAGCCGAGGAAAGAAAGACAGCTGCGGATTTGTTCCGACATTTTCAGGTCTGCTCTATTGTGCCGACTGCGGTTACAAAATGAAACAGATATGGGTTAACCGCAGGAAGAAAGAACACGGTACGGGCTACACCTGCGGTTATCATGCACGGTACGGCAGTAATTACTGCACCACACATACGATCAACGGCAGAGTTCTTGAAGCTCTTGTCATTGCAGATGTTCAGTCAAAGCTGAGACTCATCGTGGACGAAGATAAGGCACGAAAACAGTTCCTTGAAAAGAAGTCGGGAGACCGTACATCACAGACCGCTATCGATACCAAGCGTAAACGTGAGATAGAACATCGCATTACGGAACTTGATACTCTCATGCAGAGCGTTTATGAAAATATGGTTCTCGGCAAAGTTCCCGAAGAAGTTTGCGTGAAACTGATTGACAAGTATCAGGAGGAAAACAAGACCTTGCAGGCAGAGTTTGACAGCATTCATGAACGTCTTGTAGCACTCGATCAGGACGAGCGTGATGTGGACGAGTTTATCCGCAGACTGAAAAAGTATGCAGGCTTTGAAGTCCTCACCCGTGAAATGCTCCTTGACCTTGTGGAGTACATCACGATTGAAGATGTCCCTGAAAACCGCAACACGCCGAGGAAGATACACATCTATTACAAGTTCCTTGACAAAGCACTTACCAACAAGCAGAACGCATTAGTTTAATATGTATTGACACGTCTCCATTTGGGTGTTCCTACTTGCTCGGTGGGGCAGGTCTGAAGCATAGATGTTTCTGTTGTTGAGCATACCACCATCCTTTAATAGCTTTGTTGTTCTGTGGGACTTTCCTTGATACCGAGAGCCTCTTTTTTTCTGCGGATAGCAGTTTTCAGCTTATGCTCGGTATGGTATTTCTGTCCTCGGGAGATTCGTCTGTAATCTGCCGACACCAACCGCCCGAAGGCTTTCAGCATAGTAAACGCAGCATCCTGCACCGCCGTCTGATAGAACCTGTCCATATTTTCGAGAAGGTGCTGTGCGTACTCGTTTCCTGATTCGGCAGATATGGTGAACCACTCCCGAGCGAGGTCAGTATCCCGTTCCACACCTTTGCCGAACAGATATATATTTCCTAGAGCATAAGAGGCAGAATTATTACCAAGCTCTGCCGAGCGTTTAAGCATAGCGATACCTCGCTGTGCATCCTGTGAAATAACATCGCCCTCTGTGAGCATTTTTCCGTACTCACAGAGGGCGTATTTGTTATTCATTTCAGCAGAACGGCGGAAGTACTCCGCAGCCTTTTCGGGATATGCAGTACAGCCTATTCCTTTCAAGGTCATAGCTCCGAGCCTGTATAACAGCTTATCGTCAGTGGTCTTGTTATCCATTTTTAGAAAGCCTCGGTATGCCTCTCGGAAGTATTTATCCGACTGCTCGGGGTTCTGCTCCGTACCTATACCATCCCGAAGCATTTTTGCTGCCTCGTAGCAGGCGTAGGCATTGTGCTTATCTGCAGATTTCCTGTACCACTCAAATGCCTTTTCATAGTCCTGTTCGGTTCCGTTGCCGTAGTGATACAACCCGCCGAGTGAATATTGTGCGTAATGGTTACCTGCTATTGCCGCTTTCTGAAACCATTTGAAGGCTTCGGTGTAGTTCTGCTCCGTTCCATAGCCGAGGTTATACAGCTTTCCGAGGTGATACCACACATACGGCTGCATTTTTCCTGCGGAGGCTTCGAGTGACAGAAAGCCTTTCAGAGTTCTCGCATAATATTCCTCTGCCTTTGGAATATTCTCCTTACCGAGCTGCCCTCGCTGATACATCTTCGCTATGTTGTATATTGCAGGGACATTGCCTTTGTCAGCCTCATCTTGAAACAGAGCAAGAGCGTTTTCGTAATTACCGTCATACATTAAACCGCAGGCGGTTTTGTAGTCACCTCGCCAGTTCATGTGGTAGCATTCAGCGGTGATGTTTTCCTGTGGCTCATCCGAAGTTTCTTCTACCTCATCGGGAGCAATGCTCGGCATTGGGATTTCAAGCTCGGGAGATATATCCATATTCAGAACTGCTCGGATTACGGAGTTCTTTATTGGCTTGAATGCTTTGTTATCTTCGAGGGAAGGGAAAGACGGCATAGCACTTGTGTATGTGGAATATTTCTGTTGTTCAAGCTCACACCACAGAGCATACATTTTTTGAAGCGAAGGCGTTTGAGCAAGTTCAGCAATGATTTGGTCGACTGTTTTCTTGACATCGGACTGTAAATATCCATATACCTTCTTACCTTTAGTATGCTGTAACTGTGAGGAGAGTTTGATGATAAGGTCTTGCAGTGTTGGGTTGACCTCACCTGTGTTCTGCAAATCTTTGACAAGCAAATTCATTAGCTGTTCTGTGTCATTGCAAATGTTGTTCCTCACCTCCATTTGCTGCTGATATAGATTCTGAAGTTCATTGCGGTAGATATCATTTGCGAAGGCACTGCGCATTTTCTCTATTCCTGCATTTGTGAGGTATCCCTCTTTCGGATCAACCGAATACATAACGATATGCACATGGGGATTGGATTCTTTATTATGGAAAGCAGCGTACCATCGGATGTTTTGGACAGAGATTTTCTGTGCATCGGCAATGTCACTGATATGTCTGCAAACTAAATCCCGCCACATATCCAGCGTATTATATCCCATACGCTCTGCGTCATCTCTGCGGAGCGAAACGATATGCGTCCATACTGTTCCGCTGTGCTGTGCTACCTCCTTTGCGACTCTGTCAAGTATGATTGGCTCATCCGTATCCGAGAACAGACCATGAATGCCCTGTTTTACAACATTCGGGCGAGTACCTAGATAGTTGATGAAAATTTCACGGTCTATATTTTGCTGTAAATCTTTCTGTTCTGTTAATTCCACCCCCTCTCTTGTGGCAATGTATTTGACATAGTTGTTTAGCTTTGAATGGTTACCCTCTCGAATGAAACGGCTGGTGACAATTATTTTTGGCATAGAACCTCCTTAAATAAAATAGCCTCAACTGTACAAAAATACAGTTGAGGCAAAAATATGTAATTTAATAATTTATGACAAGGTTATAACGGAGTTTGCCAGTCGTTTCTCATTACCTACAAGCGTTGTATAATAACGTTGCTCAATGCCGTATAAAAGCTGTTTTAGCTCATCTTCATTTGAAATTGAGAACGAATTGTTCGCATAGTTAAGATGAGGGCAGTATTTTTTTATATATCCAAATACTTTCCTTTTCGAATCTGCTGTGAACCCGTTCAATGTGTCCAATGCTAAAGCAATTCGTTTGCGATTTGCGGTTTTTACGCAATTAGCATCAAATCCGTCTATTGGAGTAATAAAGTCTCTCCTCAAAAAAGCCTCAGTTTCATCCTGTGTAGCTTCTCTGTATAAGTCTCCAATGTTTTTAAACATTGATGTTATCCTGGAAAGGTTTTTGAAATATAGAGTATCACTGCTTAAGCAATATAAAGCGTCAGGCTCTTTATTTATATTGATACACATATCATCTTTCACATATTTATAGTCGTCGCCGCAATGTATCATGGATTTAGGCTGCAGATTAGATTTACCTATATTCTGATAATAGTATACTCCCTCTTGATAAGAGATTATGTAATCGATATTTGAAAACTCATCTTTGCTAAGCATATTATAGTCAGCCGAAGACAGCGGACCGCTCAGAATGCTCGGAAAGAACTGAGTTTCTGAAAACTCAGAGATTTTATACCAACAGTTCTCTTCAAGTAAAGAAGAAGGACTGTATGGTATTGAATCGGCTAAATTATCAGGGTGGGAATAAAGCTCTGCACCATTTAACATTTTTCTATATATTGGAGTTCTGCTACGTCCCTTTACTTTTGCGATAACACAATTCATTATTGTCCTCCTACATCAATATACGACATATTACTTATCCTACGAAGGCAGCTAAAATCTGCATCTTTGGGATTCCTGATATCTTTTTTTGAAATCACAAACACCTTTGCACCGCCACAAGTTGTTGCACGATAATATTTATATCTAAATAAAAGCAACAAAGGATTATAGTACTGGCTTTGTGATGCACAGGTAAAAATAAATATAATGATATACATTATAGCCAGCGTTTCCGGCTTGTCCACTCCAATTCCTATAAAAAAGTAACCCAAATAATTTCCTAGGAAGTCATTATTCGCTTCCTCAATATCCTGACAGCTACCTTGAATACTTTCTTTTGGAGTAAGCTTAGTAACATTTATTAGCCAAGCTACCGTTAACAAAACCGGAATGAGTAGCAATGTTATTCCTGTTAACATTTGAGAATTATTAACAAAACTCATTTCCTCACTTATACAGTATATTACAAATATCCACGAGGTAGATGACAACGTGAAAATTATTCTGCTGAGCATTGTATCACCATCTTTCGATATCAGATGTTCCTCTATTACATATTATATACATCTAACTGATGAATTGTCAAGTTAGTTTTTCGATTTGCGAACCGATGATAACTCTTTATTATCGGTTG
>JBJESD010000161.1:0-5492 GCA_051882595.1 Oscillospiraceae bacterium
TTTGTGGCTGTCGTAGCGGCGCTGACGACGCAGATGTGCCTTTATCGACAGCCTGCAGCGCCGCCCGAAAATGGACGGCGCTGCAGTTGTATTAGAGGGGATTGGGATGTGTCATGCACTAAGCTGCGAAAATAGCTGAGAAGCCATTTCGTATCCGTCTTCGCTGATATAATACTCATCATAAGCATAGCCTTTGGAGAGCACATCATGCGCATTCTCCGCCGATGTCAGCACAATTAAATATATCATATCCTCGCTGTATGTCAGCGGAACAGATTCACCGCAGTATTCCATCAGATCCAAAAACGCTTCGCTCTGTATATCGAGCTTAACGCAATTGAAGTCAACCACCAATATGTCATCATAGATCACTCCGTATTTATCGTAATACTCCTTTTCGTTTTCGTCAAGTGTATTGCTGTTGGTTATTACGGATGAATAGCCGATCTCATCAAGCTCGCTTTTCGACAGGCTGTTATCGCCGCACATCATAAATGCAGCCAATTCGTCAAAATAGCAGTGCGTTTGATCTGCTTCGTATTCTACCAAAAACGCCGTGCGATAATCCATTGTATCTATCGGGCTGTATGCTCCGGTAATATCAACGCCGTTGCTCTGAAGCAATGAAAGCGTTTCAGTCATCCAGCTGTAAACAGAGAGATAAGTTATTCCCTCGTACCCGAGCGTAGTTACATATTCCAGTCTTAGTTCGCAGGACGATGGCGAGTCAGAGCCGTACATCTGCTCAACGGATGCACTGTAGCAGTCGCTTTTGAGTGCATTCAGCAGGTCTTCTACGTGTATTCTCGTATCATACACCTTGTCTCTTCCGGTATCCAGAACCTGAGTTACTATCTCGCCGCCGCTCAACTCATACAAACTGTTATATGAATAAGAATTGAAATAAGCCTCCGATGTAAGCACCGTAGCTGCCCAGTCGTTGTACTGCTCTGCTGTAAGCTTATACTCGCGGTGAACTGTTTCGCCGTTCTTCATGTTATAGGTGAAGTTGATATAGCGGCTTGAAGAACCGGTCTGCTTCTCCTTGGACATATCCTTATGCGCCTGAGTAAACGCCTTGATGTTGTCCATATCCTCTATTTTTGAGTGAAAGCTTACACGACCCATGCTATAATTGCCGATATCAAACGATATGCTCTGTACCCTATCGGCATCCGGAACGTAATTGCCGATTCCAAAGCCGTGAGCATTCCAGAGTCCCACGCATATCAGCAGGCAGACGCCCATTGTCGCAGCATACTTCGCAAGAGTTATATGGAATTTCCTGAAGCCCTTGCCGCTGATAAGCTCCATGATTACATACACCACAAAGGTGATTATCAGCATCGCGATAACAAAGCCCTCGTAGTGGACAGTAATGCTGTCGTAGTCCCTTGCCTCTCTTCTTATCTCGCCGATAACACCCATAAACGGCGATACAATGGTAAAGGTGACAATCGCAGGAATGATAAACTTAACCACATTGAATGCAAATGGCTGACCTACACGCTCTGCACGGCGCGACCTGATAAGGAAGTATGCCGCAGCAAAAAGCGCAAGCGTCACGATAACCGCAGGGATACCATAAGCCGCACGGAACAGCGGAAGTACGCTTTCTCCGAGGTTTTCCACGCTGATAAAGAGATATGCAATGCTCATAACAACAAAGCCGAGCGGAGAAGTATAGCTGAGGCTGTTGAAGTCGTTTACGCTGTTTGCGAACTGATAGCCGTAAACATCGCTGTAAGCAAGCCACAGGCATACCGCATGAATTATCGGAACAGCAAACGTGATGACCAGAGGATACAGCGCAGTCTCTGCCTTTCGTCCGCATATTGCCAAAACAAACAGCACATACGCCATAAACATAATGCAGGCGAACAAGCCCGAAAACAGCACCTGCTCGACAATGCCGGTTTTTAAAACCTCCGTCAGCTCATCAATTCTGGGGCGGAACGCAAATATCAGCTCTCCCAGACCAATAGCAATCAGGTGCGGTACCACGCACGCGGACAGCGAAGCAAGAAGATCGCCGCAAAAACGGGTATCGTCGGATATAGGAAGCGAATAGTCCATATCCACTATCGTCTTGTTGTAAAGCCAGCGGAAGTTTTTCCTTGTTACATTGTAGCTCATAAAAAACAGCGCCACAAGCATGATGAAGCATATCACCAAAGCCATTATCGAAAGACCGCCAAGCAGTTCCGTAGTGTCGCGGAGCTTCTCATATTCTGAGTCAAAAGCGCCATTATGCGCTTCGCGATACTCCATTCTGGCAACCTCGGCATGCATATACGGCACTACAAAGCCTGCAAGCAGCGGATAGCTGAGCAGCGAGAAAATTGATATCAGAATAATAAGCGGACGAAGAGTTCTCAGCTTATACAGGTAATACGTGCCGAGCTTTGAAAAATTATTTGTCGAGCTTCGAGCTGTCATAGCCGAGCACCTCCATTTCGTAAATAAATATCTCCTCAAGACTGAGGGGCACCTCGTCGTAGAACTTCGGATTAAGCTTTTCCATCTCGGCGCGGATGACCTCGCGGTCGCCCTTTGCAATGATGTGGGTAACGCTTCCGACATTGTCAAGATGCATAAGCTCGAAGCCGCTGAAATCCTCTGCGGTGACCGGTCTGTCAAACGAGGTCTGTATCTTCACCACTCTGCCCTTAACATTATCAAGCTCACGGTCGAACACAACGGTGCCTGCGTGCATAAGTCCCACTCTGTCGCAGAACTCGTCTATCTCATTAAGGTTGTGCGAGGAAAAGATAACGGTAAGCTTGTTGTCAAGCATCGCGTCAATAAGCATCTGCTTTACGATAATGCGCATTGTCGGGTCAAGTCCGTCAAACGCCTCGTCAAGGAACAGATAGGGCGTTCTGCAGGATATTCCGCAGATAACCGCCGCCTGGCGCTTCATGCCCTTTGAGAATGTGCTGAGCCTTTTCTTCATGGGCAGGTTTACCGCCTTGTGAAGCTTCTCGAAAAGCTCATCGGAAAAGCTTTTGTAAAACCTTTTGTAGTAGGCTTTCATATCGGTCAGCGTCATGTCATTGAACTGTACCGTTTCGTCATTGATGAAGAACACGCGCTCCTTTATCGGAACGTTGTTGTATACATCCTCGCCGTCTATCCTGACCGAGCCTGCCAGCGGTCTGTATATTCCCGAAAGCAGCCTAAGCAAGGTAGATTTGCCTGCACCGTTGGAACCAAGAAGTCCGTAAGCGCAGCCCTCCGGAATGGTAATGCTTATCCCATCCAGAACATTGTTGTTATCAAACCGCATTACTGCGTCTTTGATCTCTATCATAGTTATCCCCCTTTTCTGTCAACATACCATATTTTATCAGCCATGCCGATCAGCTCGTCATAAGTAACGCCGCTTTTCTTCGCGGCTGCCAGCGCTGACTCAAGCGTTTTCACCGCGCCCGCCTTAAGCGCCGCAGCAGCGTCCGTCGCAGCCGATACATAGCTGCCCTTTGCCGGCATAGAGTAAATCAGCCCTGCCTGTTCAAGCTGCGCATACGCTTTCTGCACAGTGTTCGGATTGATGCCAAGCTGCTTTGCGACCTCGCGCACCGCCGGAAGCTTTTCGTCCGGCTTAAGCTCTCCGGAAGAGATAAGCTGCGATATTCCGCCGAAAAGCTGTTCATAAATCGGCGACTTGCCCTCAAGTCTGATATCAAGCATATACTAACCTCCTTTGCGTGTATTATTTGTGTCAACTGTATTGTTTGTCTTAGTACAGTTGTATTATATCACCCGGTACAGCACTTGTCAATAGGTTTTGCCAAATTTTTTTAAAAAAATTTCCGGTATAATAAAATCATCTTTTTGCAATGCCTCTAAAGCCTGTTCAACCTGATGCCTTTCTTCGGAAGAAAGGCGTTGATTTCTTCTTGATAACGCCTGATACAACAGCTGCTCGTTTTCTCTGTCTAAAAAATCGTCGTTAGGATATTTAGAAAGCAGAACAACAAACACTGAAAGAGGCAGCTTGCTTATTAAGAGTTCATAGTCCTCCTCATAAAGCTCCGTATCACATAATATGTCCAACAAATCAGCAAGAGAGTGCACCTCATTCAAAATAAGCGATATTTTCTCATCACTGCTGTCCGCCTGCAAGATTTTATCAACCAGTTTTTGATATTTTCTATTATCCATTTGCTCTCCATAGTCAAATGAAATCTTAATTTCCTGCTCCGGACAGACCGGAACAAGGAAAATCTTATCAAGCGTTTCCGTTTTGACCGCGTTACTTATATCAGAAACAAACCTCTGCAATGTCACCGCCAAATATCGTTCGGTCGATTTAGGCAACAAATCATATTCACTCAACGAAATTACCGCTTTATCTAAGTATCCTGCAATTTCCTCATCGGCTTTATCGAGAAAAATGCAGTACAATTTCTCAACATCCTCCTTTGACAGGTTAAGCTTTTGAGGATTGCAGTTCAGCAAAGCAAGCCCTAATGCGGATAACATCACATACTCAAAAAGGTTCATGGGAACACGTCGATAATCCTGTGTGAGTCCGCATAACAAGCGGTGTATATCCTGTGAGCAAAACTGCACGCAAAACGCGTTTTCCGCTTCAATACAGCGAAGATATTGCTCAATAAATTCAATTCCGTCTGATTCAGGTCTGCCCATTAAAACAGGATAGTCGGCGGTAATATGTATCTCATGTGCTGAAAACTGAGGACGATATAATTTGAAAAAGCCATTGATACCGTCAACGATGGTGGAACGATAGTAAACATTAGGCGTATCAAATAAATTGTCCGCAATTCGTTTTTGCAAATGTCCTGCGGCAGCTATTTTTCGGCGAAGCATTTGCAATCCGCTTTCAAAAAGCGATTTCATCGGCTCGGATTTTAGCATTTTAACTGCTTGTTCCGGCGATCGGCAGGATTTTAATTTAATGCTGATAACGAACAGTATCGAGGTCATCATATCCTGTGCTTTTTCGGTTGGAATGGAGCTGCTTTCGCCGTAACCCCATTTGTCACATTGCTCAGCAAGTATCACCAACAAATCAGATTGGATTTTTGAGACATCTGTTTCGGATAATAAACAGCAGGACAACGCCTGCTGTATCAGCGACCCTGCGTAATATCGGGGATGTAACTGTTTAGCATCTATCAGGTGCAGAGTATCAAGAGCTTCTCCCATCTTATTCCTCCTTCAGGCTGAATGTATCAAACTTCCTGCCACAATGGATATGTTCAGCGAGCTGCATGGATTTTCCTATCAGCAAATCCATTGAACCGCGACAGCAACCATTAAAAGCTGCTTTAATAAAGTCAATCAAATCATTATCCGAAACCCTGTCCCAGGTATTATTCTTGAGCTCGTAAAAGAGACTTATCAATTCATGCAGGGTATCCTCATATATTCCCTGCGTAATATACGGGGAGTCGCACACCGCTAAAATCAGTTTATCAACAATTCCGTTACCAAACTCAATGCGTTTATTCTCTTTCAGG